>JAFCZU010000039.1 GCA_019314185.1 Deltaproteobacteria bacterium
GGAAGGAGCATCGTACCGCTTTTCTAGCACCTCTTTCGCAGATAAATTTGTTGTCACATTCATATCGCAATTATCAAGAACTTCTTTCTCCAACCTAAGAAGTCGTTCCCTGTATATTTGCGGTAGCCTTTGAAAATAATTCTCATCATAGCTCCACAGGTCCTGCCAATCTACAATCCAATAAGTTTCGGGAAACTGACGTTTGATGAACAAGCCAATAAGAGCAAGGTCGTGTGGCGGCAAGCAAGTTAACAGACTGACCTTTTTCCCTTTTTTAAGATCATTCAAAATATTTTTTTTCAGCTTTTTTTGTACGGCTTTTACGTATAATATATTTCGAGAAGGGAAAAAAAAGTATTTGTCAAGATTTTTTTTCAGCTTTTGCAGCCCCATTAAGCGAAGAATTCCGAACGGATTTGGGAACGGCTTAATCATGATATTCTCATCATTAACGTGACCATTACCTACCGATACGAGTATCATTTTGTCAAATGAACTTCTTAAGGTGAGAATCTTTGCAACACGGTCATTGATGGATTCTCGTTTTTGTCCAACACGGTCATTGATGGATTCTCGTTTTTGTCCCACTACCACATATACTACCTTATCATTATTTTTTGGGGCTTGATTCATCGTCATTATCCGAAAGTAATTATATATGGATTATTCGGGATTGGTCTGTGAGATTTGGATTTTTCAATTTGTTCCACGTACAATTCTACGAATGGGATATTTTACCCAAGTGTGCCATCTATACGTGAGGCGATCTTTTAATCCTAGTAGGGAAAATCCCCTATTGATATAATCTTTGAGAATGGAATCATCCACCTTTATTCCTATACTTTTGTAAAAGGCAATCCTTATGAGCGCCATCCGTATTCTATCTTGCAATCTTCTTCGCAGTTTCTTGTTTTTGGCATCCATAGACGTGATATGTTTTTCAAACAACTGTAATCTGCTGTATGTGGCCAGAAGTTCATTACTCCATATTGCCGTATGCCCACGGCGATAATAGGAGATGACTTCTTTCACATAAACAATTGGTCCCAGTTTCGATAATCTTGCAAAAAAATCGGCATCCGAGCAGGCGTATGTGAATCTGATGTCAAACCAACCAATGCGATCACCATCAGATTTCCTGAAAAGGGTGGTATGTGGTACTGCGGGTACTTTAGGCCATAAAACTGCCGTATAAGCATCATCTATTAATACCGGCTTCTCTCTATCCTCAAGGCTTCCAGGCAGCCAGCGCTTCCCAGTTAAATTCCCTTCTGCGTCGATGAGTGCATAATCTCCAGTGGCGAATACCGCAGACGGGTACTGGCGGAGCCCTTCGTATAGATGAACAATCCGATCAGGCGGCATTAAATCGTCATCGTCCTGAAAGGCAATAAATTCTCCCCTGGCTAAACGGCAGGCAGCAGTGCGAGTTGCTGCTATTCCTTGATTCTCCTGCCAAAAATAGCGAACTTTATCACCATAGCTTGCCATCCTTGAGCGAAGACCGATACCATTGTTGCTGGCAATAGATCAACCCGATTATGGCAGCAGATCACTATTGAAACGAGCGGATACTTCATAATGAGGACCCCCAATTCTCCGAAATAAACATCATCGTTATAGTTGCCTGAAAGCTAAAACACCAATGGATGTTGTTCGAAGAGCTGATCATAACCCTGTAAAGCCTGGAAGAAATCCTAAGATACAGGAACTTGATTCCGTACCCGATGGCGACATTATACTTATTCGTTTTGTCCGAAGTAATCGCGAACTCGATATTTTCGGTGAAAAGTTCAAGTCGATAATTTTCAATAAGATCAGCTAAGTTATCGGTACTTGTCCGGAAAAGACTTGTGTCTACTGTTATACTCGACAATCCTAAATACTGAAATATCATATCCGCTGTTCTTTGATGACTTACTTGCCGTAGTAAATCTCTCTCATATTCAATTGTCATATGAGGTATGCCCTCTAACGCCTTTTGTTCCTCACTTAAAAGATCCTTTCTTTTCTTGGTTAATCTCAAAATGGTTTCGCAATCGACACCTACCTTCCCCAATTTATTTTTCCCTTCTTCTTTTGTTAGATAAAACACTCCTCGTTTAAACGCCACTTCAGTTGATACGGCTTGTCTAATAACATTATTTCGCTTCAAATAAAGAATTATCCAGCCATCTGCATATAGTTTCTTTAAAAATCTTCCGGGGTCAAAAATGGCATGATCATCAGTCAATTGATAAATTTTAACGTGAAATCCATATACACTTTTTTTATTTAGTTTTGTAATCATGCTGCGCGCTTTTATATAAAGTTTAATAAACCGAAATTTATGGTAAACTTTTACATTGAGAATTTCATCATCGCAGTGAATTGCCGGATGAGAGTTTAGTAGATCTATTAAAAGTGTGCTGCCAGACCGGCCTTGAGCAAAAATTATAAATTTTGTTCTCGGTTGGTGTGACCAAAAAACAAAAAAGCGCAGATAAATTGATAAATACCGTAAATATCTCCCGGCGAGTTTGAGATATCTTCTTTGGACCGAAGAAGTAACGCTTTTAATAAATTCTTTAATATGATATTTTTACAAAATGACCTCTATGGCCGATATGTTAATGCATTTGTTTGAACAATAGCTTTATATCAACTGGATGAGCAATTAATCTTCTGATTAAAAAGTAAACAAGTTTTTTCCGAGACAGATGGAGTCCATATAAATTCAAGCGTTTTCTGTGATAGTCGAAGAAATCCTTTCTGCGCCGTCTGAGTATTTGTTGTATTAAGAAATAGTAGTACCCCCGCTCCTCTTTATCAAAAAGTTCTTTCAATTCGTCTCGATCGAAATAAACCGGACCATACTCTTTCAGCCATGATAGCCTTTCAGGGCGTTCTGTCGCGTATCTATGGGAAAAGGTGGCAGTTTGTGTGTCACTATGGCGACGTGTATATGACAATATCTTATGAACAAATCCGAAATCAGAGTTCTGCAACTGTTCGAAGCACTCAGCCGTGTCTGCATGAAGGTAGGTCTTATTGTAATAATCCTTACGTTTTCGAATTAATTCTGACCGGATGAATCTTGTTGACGCCGAGCCAAAAATGAAATATTGTCGGAGCAACGTGTTTCTGCAGACTTCTCTGCCTGAAACAACTGAGCACGGATAAGGCAGTCCGCCCCCACGAACTCCTTTGGGTCCATTCATCCGATAGGATGCAACAATGCCCACATTTGGATTTACCTCAGCCAATTCGACCATTTGTTCAACGCATTCCGGAAACAAAAGATCATCGGCATGGAGCACCTTGCAATATTTGCTTTCAGGAGAAATTTGCCGGAGAGCATGGTTCCAGTTTGAAATAATGTCAAAATGTTCCTTGTTGTTGGAGACTCTGATCCGGCTGTCCTTTGAGGCATAGTTTTCAGCTATTTCGACAGTCGAATCGGTGCTGCAATTGTTGACGATCACGTATTCCCAATGCTTGTAATTCTGCGAGATAACGCTTTCAATACACTCCGAGAGATAACGTTCACCGTTATACACCGGTGTAACAACGCTTACCAAAGGCTGATTTTCGCTTGTTTTCAATTAGAGATTTCCCTTCTGTATTTTACGACTCGAGCCGGACTCCCGACTGCAACGCTGCCTTCCGGAATATCTTGCATTACGACCGAGCCCGCTCCAATAACAGCACCTTTGCCGATTCTTACACCATCGAGCACGATAACTCCAACGCCTATCCACGCATCGTCATCAATGAGAATACCGCCCTTGGTCTTGAGCGGCTGCTTCTTGATAAGATCACCTGGTTCGAAACCATGATCGTAAGGGTAAAAAGCACAATTAGGGGCTATCTGTACAGAATTCCCGATATGAATCGACCCAAGGTATGCAGAAAATTGACACCGGGGCTGAATATGTGTGTCGTCGCCTATCGTAAGACTGCCGCCAAACCCTGTCTCGATGATGGTATCCCTGTGTATGTGAGTTCCTTTACCGATACTAACATGTCCATCATCTCCATTTTGATAGATAACAACACGTTCACCAATGAAAACATTACCATCCAGATGAATGTTGTTATAAAAAACTGTTGCATTCGGCGATATGTAACTCTTGCTTGTGATGTGGGCGAGGTAAGTCCTGCCTTTATATGGTGGCGCGAACCAGGTGGCAAAACGAATAGCAATTCGTCCTGAAGGGCTTAATCCAGCGTATCTCATCCAAAACTTGTTCCATTTTTTTTTAAATTTCTCAAATCCCATCTTTGATTAGATTTAACCTTTACAGGGGGAAAGACAAAAAGGAGTTGACCTTTCCTGAATAGGATATCGGCCAATACACTAATATTTTAATCCAAATACATATTCTTTTCCATATCCATCCACAGCGGCGATCCATTTGTTCTTGTTAAGCCGATGGGTATCAATGTGGTGCATTCCTTTCACATTCCAGCCAATTCCGCTCGGCTTTGTCATTGGAAATTGTTTTAAGTGGGTATTCCCTTCACTCACGTTTAAAGGCAGGTATCTACTTGAATATATAGGAATTTTCAGCTTTTTCGTTTTTATTTAAGAAATGTCCAAATACTTTTTAAATTCATAAAGGCAAACAACGTGAGTTAAGTGCATACCCAGTTTGTTTTAATTCCTTTTCTTCATAACTGGTGGTTGTGAGCTCTATAATTTCAAAAGCCCGAACTTGGTTGCCATATTCGGGATAATCATCCTGCGCATATCTGATAATTTTACCATCGAATACTAAAACCCTACCTGCAGGCCTGGCTTTGTTTGGATCTCCTCTGACAACAGGACTCTTTGGATGCTCGGTCCAAAGTCCTGTTAAATTATCCGCATAAAAAAGATGGAGAACATCGTTTTTTCCTGATGCAGTTAACATCCACCATCTTCCGTCAAAGTAGAAAACAGAGGGATCCAGGCAACCAATATTATCAAGTAAAGTACCTACGAACACCCATTTAAACGGGAAATTAACTGACTTGTATAACCGAACAGAATTTGCACGCTTAGTCTCTGGTACCATATAGTACTCATTCCGCCATTTAAAAACATATGGATAAGATAGATGAAAAGCTTCATCAAATACGACTTGTTGATAAGTCCAATGAAATCCATCATTGCTTGTTGCAAACGCTATGTCTCCCTGGTTGGTATCTTCATTGAAAACTTCAAAAAACATATACCAAGTACCATTTTCGTAAACCATAAAAGGGTCTGCAACAAATCTTGCTCGTATATCAGTTACATCTTTAAAAGTGAGAACTGGATTATTAGCTTCAGGAGAAGCAACCAAATTAAAAGGGGAATCACCACTATATATTCCAATAGCCCAATTGGTATGGCTTTCTTTCACAAAAGGAACACCCCTCTTCCAACAGACATACCACCCGGTAGCCAAACCACATAAAAAAAGAGCTTTATGATAACGATAATTTTTCTTTTGCCTTTTTCCAACATTATCTTCCAACAATTTTCCAGCCAACAAGACCACTACTTCAAACAACTTCGATTATGAATTTTTTCAATAATTATGACTGATCCACTTGACCTGACAGCAACTTGCGATATAATTCAATGTATCGTTTCGCCTCTAGGTCCGTCGAATATTCTCTTAAAGCAATTTTACGGCAGTTTTGTTCCATTTTATTGCGCAGTGATTTATCCTCGATCAATTTGATGATATTGTTACACAAGTCTTTTGCACTTTCAGGTTCTGCAAGATAACCAGTTATACCGTGTCGGACTAAATCAGGATTACCTCCGACCCTGAAAGATAACATCGGAGTTCCACATGACATGCTTTCCAGTAATACCAAACTAAGTCCCTCGGATCGTGATGGTAAGATAAACAAATCGGCTGCTGAATAGGCAATCGATTTAATTCGCTCATTGGTTATATATCCAAGATTAAGTGATTTAATGCCAGCCGTTATCCCAATCTTTTCACCTCCTGATCCAAGAAGTAGTAGTAGAATTTCGTTCTTCAACGTCCTAGGCAGGTTTTCTAACGCTTCAATGAGCAGATTTCCTCCTTTTCCGTAACTCTTCAAATGCGTCGCTGCGAACATAAGAACTTTACTTTTTTTAGGTATTCCAAGTGCTAAACGAGACAAATCAGGATCCACAGGTTGATAGAGTTCAGTATCAACACCGTTGGGTATATGATAAATCGGGAAGCGCTTGAGCATACTTATCTTTGCTTGCTCAGTCTGAAGCTTGCTCACAGTAACAATGCAGAGGTTCGATCGGCTGTAAATCCAATTTTTTAATTTCCACTCTATGTGCGTAGCATCCTTTTTGATAGGAGGGTGAGCCTCAGGATTAGGGCAATTACCGCATCCAGTTTTCCAACGATCGCAATTATAGATGACTGCACAATGTCCTGTCATACACCACATATCACGAAGAGTAAAGACAGATAGTTTCTTCTCGGTTAAAGAAGGAAGCGCAAGGTAATTGATAAATCCGGAATGAATGCCATGAAAATTAAGAATATCTGCTTCTATATAATATTCATGTCCCTTGATCCTGAAAGAACTTAACCGATGAATATCATTCAGTCCAAGTCTTTTTGTAACATATCTAATTCGAGACTCTATTCTACGAATGCGACGTGGAATAACTGCAACATGAGAAGATTCGATGGTCTTATTCTCACATAGGATTTTCGATTCAATCCCAGCCTTTATAAGATTGGAATGAAGACGGTTCATTGACGCCGAACCACCACCACCAAATTTTGGGGAATCACTTTTCCAAAGGTGGAGAACTTTAATCATTAAATTTGGACCTCCTTAGGTAATTCTGAATTTTTTATTTTGAAAAAAATGATTTCTATAATCAATTTCTCAGCTGTGGCTGGCGTTCAATCGTTTGAGAAAATCAATAATTTGAGCTTCCTCTGGCCACATCTGGCCATCCTGCCAAATCAATTCTCCTGTGTCTGGATCTTCCTGCAACTCCCAGTGTCCCGGGCAGTCGTGGGTTATGAAATGAGGAAAAGTGTAGCTCATTTCGACAACAATCCACTCTTCAGACTTTCGCAGGCAATCAATCGCTATAGATTGAGTTTTTAGGCGCTTTGACAGTTTAAAACCAAGACGAACGGCATCAAGGGGTATATGTGTCGGATCTATGTCTACATTTTTGCTGCCACTAGCTCGAAAATCGTTCGGACGATTGAATCTTCTAAAACCGAATGCTCGGTTACCAATTACAACAATCCGGATATCAAATGAGTTGTCCGGCAAGAACTCCTGAAAGAGCACGTAATTCTTGTGCAATTCCCAGGAATTCTCGTGTGGTTTTGGAATCGGCGGAATGCCCTTGAGTAGAAGGTTGAGGGCGGCAAAGACTCTCCGTCTTCTAAAAGGCCAATATTCTAAAAATTTATCGCTAAGTTTATGAACACCTCTGCCGAACAGTTTGTCTATCCACAACTCAGCCTCTTTGTAAGAGTACACTATCCCAACATTCTGTGAGACCGCTCCGCTCCATAGCTTTATAACCAGCGGATATTCAGCAGTGATTGCCCATTCCTTTGCTAAATCTATTTCGTACCATACCCACGTCTTTGGAATTGGAATTTTTGCTACCTCAAAAAGATATCTTTGCGTGACTTTATCGTCATAATGCCAGCAGGTATTTTGATCCGGATAGACAATCAGTCCCAATTCCTCCTCAAAAATTGGTAAAATTCTTCTGGCAATTTGCCGCATATTAGGAAATTGTCCATGACGCCACATAAAACCATGGCAACCACGTACCTGGTCCAGGATATCTGCACTGTAGACATTAACTAATCGAACTTCATGACCTGCCTCCTGCAAAAGTCGTATCCACATTGGTGAATAAGCATCGCCAGAGCCATAATCGTCGGGTTGTATAGCCACTGTGAACTTCATTTTCAGATCCTTTCGCATTTTCGGCATTGCCAGTCATGACAGGCACGAATTGTTGAATGGCAAGTGTTAGAGGTTCGAAGTTAAGGAAATCCTGGTAATTGCTGCTCTATATAGCGCCTTGCTGAATTCCACCCCGTACAAGAGTGACAAGTTAATGTTTTAAAATATACGATATGGGATCATCCTGTCTGGAAATATATAAACAACTTTGAGAGCCTAATTGCTTCCGATGCCGATTTCAGGACTCATGCATGGTCGCCGTGAAAGAAGAAAATATTTTCGGCGGCTCTTTGCTTGCATTGGATAGTTCACGCATCTTCCATGTCGCCGGGTATCGGACGGGCGCTTTGCATACGATCCGGCCCTGCATGGAACTTTCTACCGTAAAGAGAAGGCAGTTTCCGACCCTGTCATGCAGGATGTTGAAACCGTCTCCGAGGAAAACGGTGATATAGTATGTTCCATCATTGAGAATGTTTTCGCCAAGACACATATGAATCTCGGATTTATCCTCTGGAAGGATGAGTACGGTGGAATCGTCGAGGTTCGAAAAATGGAGTATGAGTTGCCCTAGAGTATTACGTATACTTACCCCCAGTACGATTTCGCTGCCGGCGGTGCCGGATACCCCGATTTTGAAAACAACGGGTTCGCCATATGCGAATTGGGATCGAATCTCTCCGTCCCTATCATCTGTGCTCAGGTGCAAGATACGCATCGTGCCTCGGTTAATTCTCTCTTTAGACCAATTTCGCAAGTCGACCCATCCGCTGGTGTGATCCTCGGATACATACCTGCTTACCACCGATTTCGTCTCACCGAGCTCTGTAAGTCTGCCGGCAGTCAACAGCATGCATTGGGAGCACAATTCCGAGATCATACCCATGTTGTGACTAACGAACAAAACGGTGCGGCCACGCTTTGCCACTCCTTCCATCGTACCCAGACACTTTTTCTGAAAAGCTACATCCCCGACAGCCAGCACTTCATCAACGATAAGAATCTCAGGGTCAAGATGAGCAGCCACAGAGAAGGCCAGACGGACACGCATGCCGCTGGAATAGCGTTTCACCGGCGTATTAATAAACTTCCCTACCTCAGAAAATTCAACTATCTGGTCAAATTTCCTATCCACCTCTTTCTTCCGCATTCCGAGAATAATTCCATTCAGATAGACATTCTCTCTTCCCGTAAGCTCCGGGTGAAAACCGGTTCCAACCTCCAATAAGCTCGAAACTCGGCCCCGGATCTCAGCACGGCCGGTGGTCGGGTCCGTTATTCGCGAGAGAATCTTAAGCAGAGTTGATTTTCCGGCACCGTTTCTCCCAATGATTCCAAGTGCCTCACCCCGTTTTATTTCGAAGGAGACATCTCTCAAGGACCAGATGATGTCCGATGTATCTGCGGCGGAATCGGGATCGGAGTTGAAATTGATATCGTCAAACGTGTAGAGGGAGCGATACCTCCTGTAGTTCTTTAAAGGGCTTTTTAGTAACTCAATGGCGGCGGTACCCAGGCTGTCGTGGATATTTTCTTTCAGGCCGATTCGGTAACACTTGCTGATATTTTCCGTCTTGATGGCTATGTCTGTTGTAGTCATTTCACCCTGCCGTTATAGTCTTTAATTTTGGAAAGAAAAACTTTCATACACTTTTTTGATTTCCACTCTCAATTGCCGGAGGCGTGAAAGCCGGCTGTAAATAGCAGATGGCAGAAGCCCTTTTTGCCATATTAATCCCGCATTGAAATAAGAGATTTGTCTGACCTTTCTCAGATTACATCGACGAATATTTTCTCCATTCGTTTAAAATACAGAACGCCGCTGATAAGCAGAATAATGGTCGTGAGAAAACCCGGCCAGATGTAAATCCATAGAATAGGTGTACCCAGGAAGCATGCCCGATATCCTTCAATGACACCCACAATCGGGTTCAAAGAGTAGAAAATTCTATATTTAGCAGGAATGGACGATGCGGAATAAACGATTGGTGCCGCATACATGAGCATTCGGACGACAAACGGCATGGCGTATTTAACATCACGAAAGCGTATGGCCATGGCAGACAACCACATCCCCACACCCGCAGCAATGCTGATCATCTGGACAAAGAACAGAGGTAAAAAGACCAGATTCCACGTAGGCATGACCCGGTAATAGAGAGAAACGATTAAGATGAGTACAACAGAGATCAGGAAATCAATCAGTCTGGCCAACACAGGGGTAACGGGGAAAATCAGACGGGGAAAATATACTTTCCCAAGCATGTTAATGCCTTGTACTAGACTCTGACTCGATTGCGTCATGGCCGTGGATAAATATGTCCATGGGATGATTGCCACGGTCGAGTAAAGCATATAAGGGATACCTTCTGTGGGTATTTTGGCAATTTTTCCAAAAATTATAGTGAAAATAGCAATCTGTATGAGTGGTTGCAGGATGGCCCAAGAAAATCCCATTATCGTTTGTGCATACATAACCTTGATGTCGCGCCAAACTAGAAAACAGAAAAGATCACGATATTCTATTAATTCCATGAAATCGATGACTTGCCATCCCGATTTAGGCTTGATAGTAGTGATTTTCACATCGCTGGCATTTGAGGTCGTCATGTTGTTTTCTACCTTTAATTTCAGAAGGTTAAGATATTCTATTAATGTTTTGTATTTCCATACCAAGATCCGGCTATCATATTGACAGAATCGGAAGCCTAAACAAATACAAATGACAAAAATATCAATGACCAAAACGAAAAATGGGCGTATCATGAAGTTTTGTTTAGAATTTTGAAAATTCGTATTTCAATATTGTTTCGTATTTCGTATTTCGATATTCGTATTTTAAGGTTGTTCCTGTGATTTGATGACATGATAAATTGCCAAAATCATGGACAGAACTTGTGAGACACGGTACTAGTCTAACATCATAAATTCATCGGTTTGAATCCTTTGTGCTTCGCTATTCAACGCACAACTCCAAGGCAGAGCCATGTGGCTCTGCCTTGGCTCAAAGGATAAGAGCATTTTTGGATATTCAGATTCAAAAACGGTGCTTATGATCCAGGCGGAGGAACATATTCTGCTGCTCCTCGTCTATATTCGCTGTAAAACTGTACCCAGGTTCTGGGTGCAGGATCTGCCGTCGGCGCGTCAGTATCATAAACCAATAGTTTACCATTAAAGCCAGCAACTACCACTTCATTGTACCCATCGCTATCCGTATCGTAGACTCTCGCAGGTGTTAATTGACCTGCATCTTTGATTTCAATCCAATCGATCAAGGTAAAGTTTTTGTCATAGACAAGAAGTGGATAATCACCATCATGAGTATCCCCGACTGTATCCTCCTGGCTGCCGGTCGCCACCAGGATTTCCATATGGCCATCTCCGGTCACATCTCCCACTTTTGGTGGCCAGGCAATCCAAAAATCAAAACTGGCTTGAAAATCAATGGTCCCGTTCACTAAATCAAAGACTACAAAATTTCTGGGTGCCCTTGAAGGATAAGAAGTGGCTGTAATAAACTCCAAATTTCCATCTTCATCAATATCATAAACCGTTGGAGTACCATGAGTAGGGAGGCCTCTATTGCTATAATCAACTATTGTGTTGCCTGAGGTTGGATCCAATATTATGGGCCCGTCAAGTGTTATTTGTGTGGCAATAAGTTCCAAGAAACCGTCTCCGGTAACATCTGCAAGTATTGGCATAGGGCTGCTATGCTGAATATCCGGTCTTGCCCAGAGTTGTTCCAGAGTGTGGGCGTTAAAGGCCTGAAGTCCATCGGCAGGCATGTCGTGATAGCCGTCTCTCCTGTCTCCCAGGTAAACTTCGAATTGGCCATCTAAATCAGCGTCAGCTAATGCCAGTCCGCCCCAACACGGGTGACGGATCCAGGTATCAGCCAAGACATTGCCATTGTGATCGAGCATCGTTAGCGCACCGTCATAGTCGTCTGGGTTCCCGCTATAGGGATCCGGAGTTGTATCTTCTGAAGCAAAATAGATAGTGGGATAACCCTCTCCATCAATATCATGAGCTATGATAGGGAAAAAGGTAATGCCTTCACCTTTTAATGGAGGCGTTATCCACCGTGTTGAACCATTGCCATTTAGAGCATGCAGACGAGGAGGGAAACTCGTTGCACACAGTATTTCAGGCGTACCATCATTATTAAGATCAACCAATTCAACGGCACCATTGCCTGAGCCGATTGTCACAGACCACTCGATATTTCCTGTTTTTCCGTTTACTGCTACTACGTTGTTTCCCGCTTTCATAACAATTTCTTGATCGCCATCATTGTCAATATCCCCCATTACAGGCATAATTTGTCCGCCTCCTGGGAGGTCGGTTGTCCATTTGTGCCGCAGGATACCTGTCTTTGTGAATTTGACCGCATCTGCACACGTAGAGTTCGACCCATCGGCTATCAGGGTCACCGCGTAGGTAACGCCGGCTTCAAAGCGGAAAGAACCCAGTAGATTCCATTGCCCGCCGTTTACCCTCTGATTTACGTATATGGGAGTAATCCCGTCAGCGTGTTCTATGTTGTATCGGGCATTGCTATTTCTGGTCCCTGCAACAGTGTACCATACAGATACATCGAAATTCCCAGAAACCGGAGGTACCAAAAACCACGTGAAAGTTGCGCCATCTCTGCTATACTGCGAGGTGGCGTTCGGATCATCCGGACTCCACGGATTTGGTCCTGCCGAATCCTCCCAGGTTCCAGTAGATTCGGTGTCGGGGTCCTTGTTGTCAACAATCACGGGACCGAGATTAATGACACAATCTACGGCCGAACCTAAAACGGCAAAACTGCCTGCCGGAGGATCCGTGCTGATGACCGTATCGGGTGGAACCGCGACGGAATAATCCACGGTCACATTGCCTAACACCAGACCCACTGCATTAATTGCCGCCTCAGCCTCAGCCTGCGTCATGCCCGCGACATCCGGCACCGTCACCGGCGCAGGACCATCAGATACCAAAAGATCCACGGTCACGCCCAACGGCACCTGGGTGTCTTTAGCAGGCGTCGTGCTGATCACATTGCCCGCAACAATGGTGGCATGGTAGTCGGTTGTGGTAACCCCTGCCACAAGACCGGCAGCCGTAATATCATCTCGGGCATCGGCCTCGAGCAGATCTTCACAATTGGGCACCGTGACCAGTGACACCTCTTGTACATTATCTACATAAAAAGACCCGGCTCCGTCGTTCCACTGGGCAAAGCTGATATGGGTAACACTGTCCTTCACGTTGCGGGACGTAAACGTCTCCTTATATACACCGTCTATAAACACGTCATAGGTGTCTGTATCCAGATCGCACACCACGGAGATGTTGTACCACTGATCCAGGTTCAGACCGGATGCCACCGTGGTAAACGATGTCCAATCGTCGTCTCGATCCAGGGCCACCAAATCCATGGTGCCTGTAGTGCCGCCACCGTCCTTGGCCATGGCCATGTACACAAACCGCTCGGAATTGTCAGAGTTCGGACCCGGACTGCTAACATGGCTCGTGTCGCCTATCAGCATAAAGGCACTGCGATCCGGGCTGCTGATATTGAGAATCTCGTCCACATAAATGTCCCACTCTACCGCAAACTTGCCGGTCTGAGCTGGCTCAAACTCCTGGCTCACATAAGCATTTGTGGTGTTTGATGCCGTAAAGCCCGACTTCTTGGTGCTGTTACCGCCAACATTAGTCTCGTCCAGGAACAAAAGTCCCGGATCCTGGGCCCGACTCTCGTACCAGTCACGGCCCGCCTCGTCTGCACGAAGATCCGCGCTGTCCAAACTGGCTTCAAAATCCGTGTCTGTCACCAGATCCGTGGGCGCAGGCCCTAAGGATACCACAACATCCACGGTAGATCCGGGCGGAATACTTGCGCCGCCGACAGGATCCTGGCTAATCACAATATCTACCGCCACCACGGCATCATAAGCATAGCTCACATTGGCCACAAGACCCTCAGCCTCAATGGCCGCAACAGCCGTGGTTTCATCATCTCCCACCACATCCGGTACTGTCACCGGCGCAGGACCATCAGATACCAAAAGATCCACGGTCGCGCCCAAGGGCACCTGGGTGCCTCCGGCCGGCGTCGTGCTGATCACGTTGCCCGCCGCAACACTGGCATGATAGTCGGTGGTGGCTATACCATCCACAAGTCCGGCACCCGTAATTTCGGATCGGGCATTCGCCTCGAGCATGTCCTCACAGTTGGGTACGGTCACCATAGTTGGACCCGCATATTCAAATTTTACGGCATCCGCGCATGAGCTACAACCGCTCTGGGCTCTGATAACTACCCGTGCTGTACCGCTGAATGTATATGATCCAAGCACATTCCACTGACCCGATAGATCCAGTTGCTGGTGATTCACCGGTACCGTGGCTAGAAGCGTGTTGCCATCATATATATCTACAGGCACATTGGTGCATCTGCTCGACCAATAGGTCCACCACAAGGAGACCACCTGATCTCCCGTCACTGCTCCTTGGAAGGTGTACGTAGCCCCAGCCTGCATCTCTGCCCGCGAACTGCCATCGTAAGGATTGGCACCGCTGGAATACCCCCATTCCCCCCCTGAATATGATGTACCAGGATCATCGTTATCAATGATTACCTCTACAGGGGGAACGTAGTTTTGTATTGTTATGTCAAGATTACCTGACTCTTCAATGGAATTTTCTGTGTAAGTTGCCGAAATCCGGCAGGGCTGATTAGAACTCACTTCAGAGGTGGTCAACAAGCCTGTTGGTGATATGGTTGCATAATTTGAGTTCTCTTCCCAGATATCCGGCTGAACCTCATGTGAGGAGCCATCTGTGTAATGCGCTGTACAGGTGTAATCCGCGCTTGAATTTTCATTTACATTTACAGCACCTGTTATTACTATAAAGCTCAATTCAGGTGACTCGGTCGAGACAAACTTAACCGCATCCACGCATGTACTGCAGGAGGTGCTTGTGGCTTCTATTACAACCCTTGCAGTGCCGCTGAAACTGTACCCGCTCAAACCAATCATATTCCACTGGCTACCATTTTGTCTCTGGTTTACTGTCTCAGACCCAACCAATTGAGTTCCGTCGTAAATCCTGATGGGAACGCTCGTGCACCGGCTAGACCAATAGGTCCAGTGCAAATACACCTCGTAGTATCCGTTGATTGACGCCTGATACGTGTATGTCGAACCAGGGGTCTTGCTATATAGGTTATCATCTCCAATGGGGGGGGCCCCGCCGGATTGAAGCCATGTGCCCGTCCATGAAGTTCCCGAATCCCCGTTATCGATGATGACCTCCACAGGGGCAACATAGTCCTCTATGGTTATGTCAAGATCATCTGGCCGGGTAATGCCGTTTTCTGTATACGTTGCAGAAATCCGGCAGGGTTCACTTGAACTGACTTCAGTGGTGGTCAGCAGACCTGTTGATGAAATAGTCGAATAAGCTGAGTTCTCACCCCAGATATCAGGCTCCACCTCATGTGAAGAGCCATCTATGTAATGTGCTATGCAGGTGTAATCAGCGCTTGAGTTTTCATTTACGCTCGCAGGACCTTCTATCTCAATATAATCAAGATCGGGGGTAAGAGCGGCAAAGAAACTCACTGCATCAGCACAGGTGCTGCAACTGCTGCTTTCAGACCGGACCACGACCTTGGCTGTGCCGCTGTTAAAAGAATAGAGCCCTACAAAGTTCCATTTGCCATCATTCTCCTGATGGTTCACCGTAATGGTGTCCAGCAAGGTGTCTCCATCATAAATGTCCACTGGCACACTGGTACACCGGCTAGGCCAATAGGTCCACCACAGCGATACGGCTAAGTAGCCGCTTATGTCTGCCTGAAAGGTGTAACTGGCACCCGTTTTCATTTCAGTACGCGATATACCTCCATATGGGTTTGCACCACTGGAGTATCCCCAGTTCCCCCCTTCATAGGAGGTCCCCGGCCCGTCATTGTCCACAATGACTTCAGAAATATAGGTGTTGATATCTTCCACTTCAGGGGGCGCATCCTGGTACATTGTAATAAATTGGCCATCACTCATAGATGTCCAGCTTCCTGGAGAAGCAGAGGGCGGTTGGGAGGCTATGGCAGAATAGGGAGTTGGATCTGCAGTTGCATCGAGATACCACAGGGTGTTCCCCTCACGATAACCCCAAAGATTGGTTCCATCTGTCAAGAAAAAGTTGAGTTGTTCAGTACTTGGTGATGTTTCGGGTCCAATCTTCTCACGTAACCGTTGAATCACATACCCTAAGGCAGGCTTAACCTGCCAGTTGAAGTCCTCGAAAGTCTGAAGCACGAATATTTGATAGAGATCCGAATCGATCCACTCAGACTGGTTGATTCCGTATAGGGGAGGATTTGCAGCAAAGTAGTCGGGTCGTATCAGTTCAAGGAGTACGTTTTTGTCAATGATTCCGTTGTGACCCATCATCCAATGCTTGCCATTCTTGATTCTTTCAAATGGATGAGGATTTCCCGTGAGAGGTGTAATTCCTGAAGAGGTGTTCCGGACGTGGGAGACTGCGATTCTTGGTGTGGCGGCAGCCGCTTCAGAGGCAGCAGCATTAAAGTCGGGATCTGTGCTCGCTTGTGGATATCCCCTGAGAACAGTTGGATCAAGAATTCCGTCTGTATAATATCCCACACTCCAACCATCTGGATTGGCGGCACCAAGGGTTTTGATAGAGTTGGGGAGGTTTACTAGGTGGTCTTCTATTACAGAACCAGGGACATCCCCCGCAATGATTCCCCAAAAACGACATTCATGGTGCTGATCGTCAATGACCAGCGAACCGATGTCCTTATAGTTAACATTTGAGTCGGTAATTAGGAGGGTGCTATTACTGTCCTGAGCCTGAATAAACGTCGGTATGAACCCATGTGAGATGAGTGCAATTAGCGTGATCCCTACTAAAGTTAAGAACCAGCCTACATTATTTCTGCTTTTCATCGTTCTTCTCCCTTCGCGACATTCTTGATCTTCGTTTTTTTTGCATCATTCCAACATGAAGGCATTTTTAGAGTAGTGTTGATCTCTATCGAGGGGTATTTCACTTATCCTCCATATATGACTTCGGTTTTACCTTGAACTTACCCTTTTCCTCCGAGAGACGCAATATATTTTGGATTCGAGAACCGTTTGGAAATTCGATCACAACATCGACCACAACATCACCATCAATCTCTTTAGCTCTTTCCGTACGAAACTTGGCACCTTGATAGTAATCCCTAAGAAATTTAGGATAATCTCTATTTTGTTCTAATAGCCTTTTATTTTTCTTGTACATATCTGATGAGATGTACCGTTTTATTGCGTTTATATCACCATCTTTTAACGACCTGAAAAAAGGATAAATTACAGCATTTTGTATTTCCACATATAAAGAATCACTTAGCGGCATTTCTTCTGCATTGCATATAGCGGATAAAAGAATAAGCGAAAGAAAAGATAATATTAATGCAAGCTTTTTCATGATTGAGTCCTTTATGGAATTAATGATTCAAGCCAATGTTTAGCCATGGAATTGTAACCTACGCCGTTGGGATGTAAGTTGTCTGCATACTCAAAATCATAGCGCTTGCCTCCAGAGACATCCTCATTAAAAAGGCTATAAAAATCCGGTGGGGTTACCATTATATTGTTCTGAGGATCGTTTTTTAATTCGTCGATGACTTCATTATATTCCTGAATCAAAACGTTTCGTGCTCCTTCATCAGGGTTATAATATGGTGTGGTATTGACGCCGTCACCCAGGGTAATCGGTGGCTTAGCTAAACACACTTCCTTCACTTCTGAATTAATTTCATCTATAATGTGTTGCATATTATCTTTAAACGTTCCCGGATATCCAGGGTCATTTGGGGTTAATTCTTTACCACTGGGAACAGGGAGCCAGGGTCGTGCATCATTTGTCCCGAATTGTACAAAAAAACGATGGCTTTCTGAATGCTTTGCAAGAATAGTTAAAATTGATTCCCGTCCGTCTGATGAAGTTGCGCCACCCACCCCTTCATTAACTATGGTATGAGGAATCCCTGATGCATCGGCGGTTAAGAGGTTATTCAATATGGATTCGTAACCGGGGCCGCTATTTCGCCCATCCAGTGAAATATCGTCAGAAGGGTCGTCATCACCAAAACCTTCAGTTATACTATCTCCAATAGCAACATAATAATGTCCGATTCCTACCTGTATGATTTGATCGTGCGTATATGTTCCAGATACCTCTGAATTTGAGCCATCTACGACAAACACATCCACAGTATGCTCTTTTTCGGTCAAACTATCAAAGGTCACCTCATATGGTTCAGATGGGACAATAATGCTTCGTTCATCTGATGTTCCTAAATCAATTATGAATTTGATTTTCCATGTCAGTTCTAAATTGATAGCAACCGCACTTACGGTGAGATCGGGGAAGGTCTGCAAATAGTAACTTGAAGGCTCCAAAATCTCTACGAACGAACCATCAGTAATGAAGCTAAATTTAATAGCATCCGCACAGGTACTGGAAGGATAGGGTTGAGAGGTAATTGTTATATCATATGTTGTACCAGATTCAAAATAATAATGCCCCTGAGCATTCCACTGACCTCCATTTTCCTGTTGATCCACATAAACAGTAGCAACTCCATCCGAATGTTCAATATCCACAGGAACATTTAAACTCCGGGAGGCCCATGCCGTCCACCACATGGATACTTCATAAATACCACTTTGCGATGGGGTAAGATGCCACGTAAAGGTTGCTCCATCGCGACTATATACCGAGTCCGCTCCGTATGGGTCAGTTGCGCCTGAAACTTCCCAGGTTCCGGTTTGTGACGTTTCTGCATCGCGATTGTCTATGATGATTTCAGTTGGAATGGCGCCAACAACTAAAGCTTGAGTGACCGCCTCTGACCAGATGCCTTCGTCATCCTGAACCTTAAAAGAAATGGTATGGGTTCCTTCGGTGAGGGATGACGTAGTAAAGGAAGACAAATC
>JAFCZU010000287.1 GCA_019314185.1 Deltaproteobacteria bacterium
ATCATTATTTACATAATTTTTTGCGGATTCATCAGGATTAAATAACTAAAATTTGATTAAATAATATTAAAAATAGTATTATGTCAAGATAAAGTTGGTTTTTTTAATAAAAAAGGCGTTTCATAATGTTTCGAAGCGCCTTTTTTGTTCTGGTGGGCCGTCGGGGAATCGAACCCCGAACCTACTGATTAAGAGTTATCCGGCCATATTAATAAATTCAGATAGTTACATTTGATTGCTCGCATATTGTCCGCAATCCAATCAGTATTTTATACTCTTTAAAACCTTTATACAGTCTCAAAACTGTGACATTTTCTGAATTTTTTGGGCTGTCATAATAAACTGGGCCGTATTTTCGGACAATTTTTTTCGTTTTGTCAAGTGGCAATTTTAAAAAATTCCTTGCCTTTGTTGACCCTATATTTTTCTAATTCTTTATAAATTTTATGCTCGGATTCAAACACGTTTTTTACTTCAACAGCAAATTCAACATCTTTTATTTTTAAATAATTTCATATTTAAGTTTCTGCATTTGTTTTTTTAGTAAATCCTGAACCACTTTTGCGTAGATCTGCGTAGTGGAAATATCTTCATGCCCTAACATTTCCTGAACTACTTTAAGAGGTGTCCCGCTTTTTAACATCTGCGTACCAGCAGTATGCCTTAAGTGATGCAAGTGGACATCCTCAACACCACAGGCCCTTGCAATTTTCTTGAATGTCTTGGTATATTTTGAAAGATCGTTCCAGTGGATAAACACATATCCAATATCTTTCCTGTTATCTATAACATTAAGAGCTTCGGGAAGCAACGGAATTGTTCGTTCTTTGTTCCCCTTTCCGATTAAACGGCACATATCGCCTCGCACATCCTGCCATTTAAGATTTGCAATCTCAGCTCTTCTTGCACCAGTCCACAGGGCAAATTTAATAACTCAAGTTTCGCACCCCTGAAACGGCGTAAAACCAGTTAATGCCTCAGAAAACTGGCTGTGGTCGCAAAACCTGCGCATTAAAGTTATTGCCTCAAGTTTCGCACCCTTGATTTTTATCAATATCAAGACGGTAAGGGTTGAAAATAACATTTTTACAGCGAAATTATTTACTTGCATTTCTTAACCAGCACCCTGTGCTATATACATTACGATCAGGCGCAAAGGAGATATAACATATTTACCTTAATAACCACAGGCAGTATATTTCGGTTTAAAATTTATTTTTAGCCCTTGCCGTCTAACGCTTTGGATAGATTAAAGGGTGCGAAACTTGAGTTACAATAATGCCTATCTCATATTTATTGATGTCAATCGTGATACCCTTGGATTGTGTCCCGATGCTCTGGAACAATTCCTTGATCAAAATGCTGAAAAAAGAGGAACGAATGCTTTTAATAAAACAACCGGCAATCGTATTGCCGCCATAGTTCCCATGTACACGTTCGGCCATCCATGCAGGATGGGCAGGTTAATTGATCTGGCAGAACAATGGAACATTCCCGTTGTGGAAGATGCAGCAGAGTCCATCGGCTCCAGGATTTCAACCCGGCACTGTCGTGAATTTCACGGGGTAAAGATGAAAGAAAGGGCGGAGGTCGGGGAAAGATAGAGGTCGGAGGCCCGAAGTCGGAAAAAGACTGAAGACGGCACGGGCTTTTGGAAAGCGGTCTTTTCTGCTGCCGGTGCCTGTTGGTTTGATGACATTTGTGGCTGGTCTGATCCGCGGCTAATAAAATAAAAAAATATGCCGGATTATGAGAATTCCTTGATGGATGTCAGGAGTTCGGGGAACAGCAAGAGAGCATACAGGGGAATATTGATAAAGCGATTATCCTTCTAAGTCCTTTATATGATTATCACATCTTAAATATTAACTATTGAGTTGTCGAGATGTTTTTTTTTATAAAAGGTGAGGTAAATCATGCAATAAATTTAAACAAATTGATGGTGAAGATGGAGAAGGGGGGACGGGAGAAAGGAGAAAGGAGAAAGGTATGTTGATGCAGCCGCATCGGAAGCATCTTTATCAGTTGCTGGCCAATGAGATGGGAATTGAGCACTGGAAAGTTGCGGCAGGGGCAGGTAAAGATAGGGGGCAGCGGTTTTGGACTTTTGGACAAGGCCAATCATCGGAGTTCACATAAAGGAGTTGTTCCAAAAGGCGGCGGAATTGGTATTCCTGCCGGTTTTTTGTTGGTGCTTCGTGGGTATGGGAACTTGGCAGTGGTGATCTTTTCGGGAATTGTGATATTATACATAATTTCCTTTTATTTTTATAATAGCAACAAGGTTAAATTTTATGAGTTGGAGGTGTAAAATTGAGGTAATTTTGAGGAGCGGATTACAAAAGGAATGATAATAAAACTGATTCGGCGCGAACTGAAAAACTAATTCAGGGAATGACCACAAATATTGCCTCTTGCGTTTAAGCTTTATTTTGATTATCATAAAATTTGTTTTGTCAGATTATGTCGCGGGATTTAGTGTATGCAAAGTGATTGCATTTTCGGTCAGATTTGCCGAGATTTGCCGAGATTTGGCTTAACAACAAAAAAAGGGACTCAAGTATATGTACTTGAAATCCCTATCTTTTTTTGGAGCCGACGGGCGGAGTCGAACCGCCTGCCTGCTGATTACGAATCAGCTGCTCTACCAACTGAGCTACGTCGGCATAACGATATAATGAACTACTTTGTTTATGAAACTAAATCAAGATAAAATTACACTTCAACAATTGATTGATATAATCCCTGACAGGCATTCCAGCATAGACTGTGTAGGGATGTCGGGCTCTGACAAGGCATATTTTGTGTCCAGGCTGATCTTGCGCCACAGCATGCCGATTTTTGTACTTGTATCGTCACAAAAAGATGCAGACATGTTTTGTGACGACCTGATCTTTTTTACAAATAAGATCAAACAGCCTGTAATATGTTTCCCTCCTTACAATATTTTACCGTTTAAGCGTCTTGCTTACCACAGCGAAACAGCGGCAAAGCGTATCAGCGCACTTTATACGCTTACAACAGGCAAAACATCTCCAATTGTAGTGACAACCGTAAGCGCTATACTGCAAAAGCTTATACCAAAGCATGAACTATGCGATTATGTAGAACTTATAATGGCTGGGGAGGAGATAGACAGGGATTTATTGATAGAGAAGCTGGTTGCAGGGGGTTATATGCGCACCGGCATTGTTGAGGAACCGGGGGATTTTGCTGTAAGAGGGGGTATCCTGGATGTTTTTTCTCCACTTTATTCCGATCCATTGAGAATCGAGCTTTTTGGAGATACAGTAGATTCGTTAAGGTTTTTTTCAGCAATAAGTCAGAGAAAAATAAAAACTATACAGGAGGCTGTTATACTCCCCGCGAGGGAAGCTATCCTGAGAAAAAACAATATTGCTCAGATAATAAATCGTGTGAGGAATCAGGCATCATCTCTTAATATACCTGTGACAAAGGTAAGAGCCCTTGTTGACAGTATCAAAAAGGAAGGCATGTTTCCTGGGATTGAGAGCCAGATTTCGATGATTTATCCGGAGCTCGATACATTTTTTGACTATATCCCTGAAAATGCTCTTTTTGTTCTTATAGAACCCTCGGAACTGGATAAGGCTGCCGCTGAATCAGAGGAACAAACGGCCAGGAACTACCTGGCCGCCCGTAAAGAGGCCAGCTTGTGTGTTGAGCCAGATTCCTTGTATCTGAAATGGACAACGGGAAAAGAGATCCTCTCGAAAAAAAAGCCTATAAGCTTAAAAAGGCTCCCTGTATCAAAAAAAGATTCTGTTGATTTACAATATGATTTTTCTGTTAGAGACAATATTTTTTTGAGAGAGGAATTAAAGGGTTGTCGTGGGAAAGAGGATATCCTTTTGCCTCTTATATCCTGGATTAATGATAAAAAGGAATCCAGGCATAATACACTTCTTGTATGCAGTACCAGATCACGGATTGACCGGTTGAAATCATTACTTGCGCCATACGGCATTCAACCTGAATTTGTTAATGGTTTCCCTGACAAAAAAAACGGTAATGGAAAAGTTTACATATGCCTTGGCAGGGTTTCATCAGGTTTTGTATGGTCTGTTGAATTACTGGCAATAATTACAGAGGATGAAATATTCGGTGCAAAACACCGCGCCAGAAAGATATCAAAACATAAACAAAAGGTTCAAGAGCTTTTTACCTTTGAGAGTTTAAAACTATCGGATTGTGTTGTTCATATTGAGCATGGTATCGGGTGTTATAACGGTCTTATAAAATTGAATGTCAACGGGACAACAAATGATTACCTTTTGATAATCTACAAAGATGATGATAAGCTCTATCTTCCTGTAGATCGCTTGAATATGGTGCAGAAATATATGGGAGTAAATGGGGTTGAGCCTGTTCTTGATAAGATGGGCGGTAAATCCTGGGAACGTACGAAAAACAAAGTAAAAAAATCGGTGGAGAAAATTGCAGGTGAGCTGCTTAAGCTTTATGCGGAGCGTAAGGTAAAGAAAGGTTTTGCCTATAAGGGGATAGGCGGTTATTTCAAGGACTTTGAGGCGAGTTTTGCCTATGAAGAGACAGAAGGCCAGCTCAGGGCCATAGACGAAGTGTTACATGACATGAATAAGCCGGTTCCTATGGACAGGCTTGTGTGTGGTGATGTAGGCTACGGTAAAACAGAGGTGGCTCTTCGGGCATCTTTTTTGGCGGTAAACAATTATAAGCAGGTTGCGGTATTAGTTCCAACCACAGTGCTTGCCCAGCAGCATTTTGAGACATTTTCCGAGCGTTTTGAGTCTTACCCTGTTAATGTTGCATGTTTAAGCAGATTTCGCTCTTTACGTGAGCAGCGGGCAATTATAGATGGTCTTAAATCCGGTAAAATAGATGTTGTTATTGGAACGCACAGGCTTCTTCAGAAAGATATTGTTTTTAAAGACATTGGGCTTGTTATACTTGATGAAGAACAGCGATTTGGCGTTAAACATAAGGAGAAGCTGAAAAAAATCAGAACCACTGTTGATGTTCTGGCCTTAACGGCAACCCCTATACCGAGAACCCTTCATATGTCACTCATGGGGATGCGTGATATAAGTGTAATCTCTACTCCGCCGAATCATCGTCGATCAATTATAACATATATTTCTGAGCTGGATGATGTCGTTATTTCCGAAGCAATAAGGAAGGAGCTGGAAAGAAAAGGCCAGATATTTTTTGTGCATAACAACATTCATAGTATATGGGCAATTGCAAAAAAACTGCAGGAACTTGTTCCGGAGGTAAGGCTTGACGTTGCCCATGGTCGTCTTGATGAAGATGATCTGGAAAAAGTCATGTTTCGTTTCATGAATAAAGAAATTGATATGCTCGTATGCACAACCATAATTGAATCCGGCCTTGATATACCTTCGGCAAATACCATACTTATCAATCGGGCGGACAGATTCGGGCTGGCTCAGATGTACCAGTTGCGTGGACGTGTGGGGCGGGCCGATGAACAGGCATATGCATACCTCTTTATTCCGAATGAGAGTGGATTAAGCAGGGATGCACAAAAGCGGCTTAAGGTTTTGATGGAGCACAGCGATCTTGGTTCAGGTTTTCAAATAGCTATGAGCGATCTGAAGCTCAGGGGAGGAGGCGCTGTTTTAGGGGCTTCCCAGTCCGGCCATATAGCTGCTGTAGGTTATGACATGTT
>JAFCZU010000288.1 GCA_019314185.1 Deltaproteobacteria bacterium
GTAAACTTTTCGGTCAAGTTCGGATGTAATTGCCGGTTGCAGGTCTTCCGCAAAAGGCAAAACAACCTTGAGGGCATCAATAATGCCGTTAAATGCCTGAATGTCCTGGTCCCTAACCGATTGAAGGTATTCAGCAATATTTGAGCCATACCGGTTCAATTTAATGGCAGCGTATGACCGTTTTTGCGGCATAGGCTCACTCATTGAATAAGGATCAAGTTTTAAGAACTGCCAGCCATTAACAAAAGCCTTCAGTTTAGGATCCGTAATATCCCCGTTAGATATGTATTTGTGCATATCAGTTAGTTCACCCGAATTATATGCGGTCTTGTAATTCTGGAAATAGATCCTGTTGAATGTAGAATCCGCTACAACTTCCAAATGAAATTTTAACTTTTCATTTTCTGCCGTGCCGCGAAACGTAAATGTCATGGGATTTGAAATCTTACCTTTAATCGTCTTATGTTCTTTGGCCTTATTCCAGATATATTCAAACCCGTGCCAGGGAATCATGGCTTCATCCAAACCATTTAACACGACTGATTGAAATGTTTCCATTGCCTCAACAATACTGCTTTTTCCAGATCCGTTGTTTCCGACAAATGCAGTCAGGGGAGTAAATTTTATTGTTTTACTGTCCTGAACAGCTTTGAAATTTTTCAAACAAAATGATGACAAAGAAAGTTTTGGTTTCATTTTATTTTTCCCCTGGCAATATCACGGTAAACATTCAGCGCTGCCACCCGAAACGGGTCCGGGCAATTTGTTTCTTTTAAAATTAAAGAGTATTCTTCTTCGGTCAGGTTATAGAGGTGGGCTACACGAGCGTCGATTTCGGCTTCGAGGGCTGTTGTGTCTTCGCTTTTTTCTTTTTTGGCAAGGATGGTGTCGACTAAAGAGATGAAGGGGAGTTGGGATTGAGGAGAAATTTGGGGGATAGGGATATTTATTAAAGGTTCTTTATCAACCTGATAATTGTTTCCTTGCATTTTACCTTTATATCTTAACCAAAATGCACAAAGTTTTGAGTTTAGGAAACCCGCAAGAAATTTATTGTTTATTTTTTCTGTTTTTATAACATAAAATGTTGCTGAAACATAACAATCAAAATCTGTATAAGTAAAGATTGGTTCTTTTGCGCATTTCCTTAATGCTATTATCTTCTCACCTGTGAAAAAAGCTTCTTTCCTTGCTCTATGCAAACCATAAGGTCTGTTGTCAGATGTAATAATATCCTTAAATTTATCTAAATGTTTTTTTATATTTGGATAAGGCTTGATATTTTCAGGTTTTTTGAATTTGGAAGAAGTATAAATTAACCAATATGAATTATTTTTATCGCCATAATATTTATTGAGTTCATTTGTTGTGTAATAAGGTTTTAAAATATTTTTTTCAATATTAGTTAAATTCAATAGGTTTTTTTCTGTTTTACTTAATGCAAAGATACCATCTCTGACGCTGAAATCCTTCCCTAATACTATTTGCATTCTCTTATTCACAAAATCATGATGAGAATGAATACCGTTGGCAACCTCATTTGTATTTAATAAGAAATAATCTTTAACAGTAATTTTTTGCAAAACGTCATCAATTTTAGGATCATTAAATACAAGCAGTGTATTTAAATGGTTTTTCTTTATAATTTGAGGTGTATAGAATAGAGTGTTTTCAGTTTTATTTTTTAAAAATAAATCATTAACATTGTTGTTAGCTAAATTATCACCTTGTAATTTTCTATAATCAAATCTATATTTATCAATATTCAACGCTTTATTGAAAATCATTATCATCGTTTGGATATCAGCATTTTCAAAAATCATATAATTATTAAAATCCAGCAACTTATTGATTTTTGTTTCTTCAATAACTTTTTTTCTAAACTTTGATGCACCCGCATTTGTAACCCAGTTGTTTGTAGCAATAAAACATAAATTGCCAGTAATTTTTAGCAAATCAATTCCTATACAAGCAAAACCATACCAAATATCCATCTTTCCTTGATAATATGAACTTTGTTCACGAAAACCATTAAAAGCCTTTTTATCTGTATATTCTTTGATATACGGAGGATTGCCAATCACTATATCAAACCCATCTCTTGCCCCAAACATCCACTCCATATCAAAAAAACTTGCAAATTGATTCTGGTCATATGGATCCCAGTCAGCGAGCATTTCAGCCGTATCAGACGGCCAGCCTGACTTTTTCAGGGCTTGTGATATTTCATGGCGGATTCTTTTATCTTCTTCTCTGTATTTTCTTTTTGTTTTCTGGGTTTTTGCGTTAAAATGTTTATGCCTGATAATTAAAAGTTCGTTTTCCAGATCTTTTGTTTTAAGATCGGCAAAATTCCCCTGGTCAGGCTTATCAACTCCTATAAGCGTATTTGCCGCCACAAATTTAGTTTCCAAGTTCGGCAGGGGAAGAATCCCAAGATTCTCTTTTGTTTTGTCAACATCCTGGTCAACAATTAAAGAGATGAAAAACCTGAGCTTTGCAATCTGCACGGCAATCGGCTGTATATCCACGCCATAGATAGAATTTTCTATCAAAAACAGTTTTCTGCCGTAATCGGAGGTATTAAAATCAAATGCTTTTTCAATTTCTGCAAGCCTTTGATGCCTCTCATCTTTATTGCCAAGATTATAGGCGGCTTCGGTCTCTTTCAAGGCTCTCTGCTTTTGCAGCTCTTTCCATCTTTCATTATGCTTATCAAGCTTGCTTAAAATAAAGACAAGCTTATGGAGTATACCCATAGGGAATGCTCCGGAACCGCAGGCAGGGTCGAGTATTTTAAGTTCGGAGACCGCCTCAATGACCTTTGAAACTTCCGTTTCAGTAAAGGCATGCTCTTTTTCTGTATATGCAAAAAGTATCTCCAAACCTGTCTGGATATCCTCTTCGCTTACTCCATCAATCTTTTTTGACACAAGGTTTGACAAAGAGGCTTTCAGGCTTTCATCCACCATGTAATCGACTATCTCTCTTGGGGTATAAAATGAGCCAGTCTGTTTTCTTGCAGTGGTTTTGGTTTCGGGATTGTATGAAGCAAGCAGGTTTTCAAACACTTTTCCAAGCAGTTCCGGGTCAAGCGCAATTTCTTCTTCTATCGGCGTGTTTTCTGCGATCGTGAATTTATATTTATCAAGGATAGTTATAAGCCCTATTGCCTTGTAATTTTTGTTTCTTGTCCCGAAAATTTCATTTAAATCAACATCTTCCCCCTTAGAAGAAAAAAACAGATAATCCGGAACTTTTAGAATATTATCATCTCTATCGGAAAACCCATCAATCCTGATGATTATATCCCCGCCATGAGGTCCTTTTTTTGTTGGATGGGGTTTGTCAAGGCATTCAAATAGCCCGCCGTTTAAGAAAGGAATATTTTTAAAAAGTTCTAAAATCTTAATTTTATCAATCTTAAACAACTTCTTATATCTGTAAAGGTTGGTGACATTATAATTTTGCCCGTTTTTTCGGAATGCTCTTTTGTTTTGCTCCTGATTCAGAGTGGCAAAAAAGAGGTTTTGAAGCACTGCCTTGTAAAACGAGCTTTCGTTTTTGTCCTTATAATTTAGAATGTCATCAAGTTTTGACCTGTTAAACAGCTTGCCTGGAACAAGTTCTTTTTCTTTGATAAACCAGACAAAGATCAGTCTGGTAAGAAGCCTTATTATACTTGAGGCATTTCTTATTTCTCTATTTTTTTCGGCATCATCCGGGAACTCTGTATTTTTAACCGCCCAGTAATACCAGATTGCCAGCTCTTTGTAGAATTTTTTGTTAAGCTCGGAGCTATCTAAAGTCTTCTGCCAGGCCTTATCAAGCTCTACAAAGTTTGTGACAGCATGTTTTTTTCTTAATTCCTCCAAACTTAAATCAAAAAGTATCTCAATATGCGCCCGATGCGGGTCTTCGATTTTTATATCTTTAATAAGGGTTACTTTTTTCAGGACATCACGGCTTTCATCTCTTTTGTGGAGTCTTCTTTTGATAACGGAAAGGGTTAAATACCCGCCATACTTAAAAAGAACCATTACAGGCATGGGGAACACCCTGTTCAGATATCTGGTGATATCGGAAAGCTTTGTCCGGCTGTAAGCTATTTCTTTCAGTTCAATTGCAAAGAAAAGGTATGCTTCTATAATAGTGTTATCAACCTTGCCAGCGCTAAACAGAGTACCTTGGGTATTCATTTCAGATTCTGTAAGCTGAAAGAGCATCTCAATGTTTTGCCAGTCCGAAGTCAGGGCTTTTTTCTTAAATTTTTCAACATCCGGGATTTTGTCATTTCCGCCTATAAAATCATTGTAAAAGCCATCAAATGTCGGATTATCAAGTCTGCTCTGCCTGTACGTGTTGTAACCAAGAGTTTTAAACAGATTTATGCCGGCTTCAAATAAATCAGGATTGTTAAAATCGTTTATTGCGCTCTCTATTTGCTGCTTAAGTTTCATGTTTTGCATTATTTGATTAGTGAGACCCGAAGTAAATAAGCGGACCTGAATCTATAAGAATTTTCTTCAT
>JAFCZU010000696.1 GCA_019314185.1 Deltaproteobacteria bacterium
AGAATTTCTCTTGATTTTATCAATAATAACAGTATTTGATCTATCAGCAATTACCCAATTATCCGTTAAATCAGTCCGTTTTAAAGAAAATGAACGGAGTTGCGACTCAATATTATTCAAAGTTATTTTCTTTTCAGAAACTGGCTCGAAAAAAGTGACTTCTCTTGATTTTACCTCTTTGTGGGAAAGCGAAATGCACGTATGAATACTGACTCCATCAAAAACCATATAATCTTTGAAATTGATTATTGTGGAAACATGATCTTTTAAAAAGTTGCGTAATTTTTTGGCATAATCATTTCCAAGATAGTAATTAGATGTGATTAAGGCGCAACAACCAGTCTTTCTTAATAATTTAATTCCAAGATAAATAAAGTAGTAAACTATATCATTGTAGCCAGTATGAATTATCTCAAAATGATTTGCTAAATAATAACAAAAATCTTTGCTAATAGTACTGATATTAAAATACGGAGGATTGGCAATCACAACATCAAACCCGTCTTTAAGGTGAAACACCTCCGAAAAATATACCGCAAAATCAAATTCGGTATGTCCGCTGGTTATTTCACTTATCAGTTTATCAATCTGTTTTTTATATTCCTGTTTTTTTGTTGGATTTGTTTCATTGAAAAACAGAGGCTTTAGTTTTTCCAGTTCATTGAAAAGATTAAAGTTAAACAGGTTTTTTTCAACTCCAAGCAGAGAATTTCCGCATACGATTTTATAGTCCAGATTCGGAAGAGGCTTGATATTTTTAATATCCTCCTCATCCACCACCAGCGATAGCCACAGCCGGAGTTTGGCAATCTCAACAGCGCCCGTGTCAATATCCACGCCGTAAAGAGAGTGTTCAATACATCGGCGTTTGAAATCATAAGTTGTTCTGCCTGCCTGTGCGTTGCGCGCAGACAGGCCTTTATCATTAAAAAAAACGGATAGCACATTTCTGGCTTTTACAATCTCGCTCATCATGCCTACCGGAAAAGCACCGGAACCCACTGCTGGGTCGCAGACCGTGATTTCCGCAAGTTTATCATCAATCAGTTTTGCATTTTTTCTGATGCTTTCGGACAGTTGATGGGAATAGGTCTTTGTTTCTTTTCCTTTGCTCAATACTCTTGCTTCGTTTTCGCTGAACTGTTCGCCGGTGTGTATCAGCTTTTCAATATCTTTTTTAGGAATAATAGGTTTATATGAATCCAAAGTAATGGTTTGTTGCACAGGACTTTGAGGCCCAAATATTTTCTTTTGAACAGCCGGTTTTGTGGTGATTGATTTTTTTGGACAATCTCACGGGGGGTGTAATAGACTCCGAACTTTTTGTTGAATTTGTTTTCCTCGCCTTTTCTGCCACTTTTTAATGCTTTTTTGAATTCAGCAAAGTTATCCAGACGGATGGCATTGAATTTTTCATAGGATTTTCCCAGAAGCTCCGGGTCAATGGCCACTTCCTTTTCCAGGGGTTCGTCCTCTTTAACGGTAAAATTGTAGCGGTCAAAGACATCCAGTATGCCTGTTCCTTTATCACCTTCTTTGGTTTTTACATTATTGGAAAAAAGCCTGTCAGGAATAAGTATATCGGTATGTACCCAGTCGTAATTACCAATGGGATCAAAAAGACCTCCGTTCAGGAAAGGAATTTTGCAGTTAAAACGGCTGTAGTAACCATCGTCATGGCTCCGGTCATTACGTAAAGCGTCATAAAAGAGGGGCTCCAGAATATCATTGAAGAAATTGTTATAATCACCATGTTTTTTCTCAAACAGTTCCCGCAAAAAATGCTTTGAGCCTGTGTTCCAGTCATCATCGCGGCCCACACCGAACCAGCCTTTTTTCTGCAAAAAATAGAGGAATATAATCTGGCCCAGCAGTTTCTTGGCAAAGTTCACAGTATCAACGCTTTTGACCTCAAAATCGGCCTTTATTTTCGGATCTTTTTTAACAACCCTGTCCAGTTCTTCTTTGGTGTGCAGGAAAAGTTCACGGTATTTGAGGAAAAATTCTTTGGTGACTGTTTCAATATCAAAGGCTTTTTCGAGTTCTTTTAGGGTCGGGTCCTGAACCTTCTTTTCTAAGACAGGAAGCAGACAGCTCTGT
>JAFCZU010000697.1 GCA_019314185.1 Deltaproteobacteria bacterium
TGTTAATCACAGGTATTATTTTTACCGCTGCCTGTTCACACCCAGTATATACTAAGACATATACTAAACATCTTGATGTTAATGGTAATGTTACCGGTTATACTATTGTAGAACCAATAAGCCGGATGGAGCCAAATACTACACCTCTTAAAGTCCAAATCAACAACGCAGACAAGCTTGAGAGGTAAAAGAAACATAAATGGATAAAGGGATTAACTCTGTCATTAACTCCTAAGCTATAGTATTTAAAAAAAATTCCTTGTCGTAGGATAGTAAATGAGATGGAAACAAGCAAAAAGGCTGATCAGAAGTCTTTTAGCCGCTAACACCATTCATGCCTCCTACGATCTATGGACCTCTGAACGTTTGAACCCGTAAACTCTTACTGACAGGTTATACTCCTTCGGAAGGACTTGTTGTAACACTACAGCCCAACCGAAAGGAGTATATTTTTTCGGGGGATTAAAGAACGACTCTTTACCGAGGTCTTTGTCGGTTTTTAGCTTGATGGCTTTTCCTGTAAAGGTTAGGACGAGTTATTCTCCATAAACAGTGACTTTGTATTTTCCAATGATTCCCAAGATGTTCTCCACTTCCCAATCAACATGATGCACCTTTGTTATGCCGCCGTCCTTCTTCGCGGCCTCAATACTGGCATCGCCAATCGCTACCAACGCAAGAACGCTGATGCATTCGGCTGTGCCTACTTTGGTTGCCTGTCCACTGTTGGCTGTGGCTGTGACAGGAAGTTTCAGTTCAGTGTACAACGTGCCAATAGGAAAAGACGTCGCACAACTCATGACAAAGCAAAGCGATACGCAAGCTATAAAGGTTGCTATAGTTCTTCTCATAATTCCTCCTTTCCTTTAGTATCTATATATTTTATATATAATTATCAAAATTAAAAACACTTGACAAGCGCTATTTGACTTTTGATTTAACCTCTGAAAAATACCAACGATAGCGGAATGGGTAACAGTGCATACCTCACTTCGCACCTGGTGGTAAATTTTTTTAAAAAATCTTTAACAAATTCTCATATCTTGACCAAAAGTAGTTGTCTTATATCGAATATCCATTTTCACGTTGACAAGATTAACTATTTGAGATAGTTTAAATAAATTTATCAACATAAGGTCAAGCATTAGTTTGAGGACGCATTTTCAGGGAGTAAATTTTTCAAATAAAGTGAGGTGATGCTTATGGTAAGGCATAGATGCTTATGCTAAGGTATTAACTAAACATTTTGTCAGAGTATAAACCAAAATTTAGTCTGAATGAACATAAACAAGAAAGGGATTAGCAATGAAAATTCACAAATGTATGTGTGTGTTGGTCTGTGTGGCTGCTCTAATGCTACTTGGCGGATGTGCTGGTTTCGGTGGTGCCCCAGGTGGTGGTGGTGGCAAAGCGCTTCCTTATGGTGTCAGTCATGGTTACCTTGTGGGCGATATAACCTATCCTTGTTTCATTAACAGTCATACTGAGATCAAGTTGGATACGGATGATTTTGATATAATTGAAACCGTAACAGCCGAAACTTCAAGTATAAACGTCCTTGGTCTTTTCAGCAGCGGCGACAATGGTTATGGCAAGTTGTTTGAAAAAGCTCGTGAAGCAGGCGCTGACGATGTAATTAATATCAAGGCCGATACTCGTACGGAAAGTGTCCTACGTGTCTTTTGGAAACGGGCCACAACGAAACTTACAGGCACTGCAATCCGTTGGAAGAAAAAATAACAACATCTCGTGGACTTGGACTGGCGCGTCATGAAGCGCCAGTCCATTTTTATTATCCTCAACTGTCTGCTCGATGGAGAAATTGGATGAAGAATATGAATGGATCCCAACAAGTTAGAAGAGGCGGTTTTTGGACCAAAATAAATCACGTTCTATCCTTAGTTTTCATTCTTATGCTGGCAGGATGTGCAACAGTGGTGAACAAACCACTTTACAATATTCCCAGTGCGAAATTCCAAACAGTATCGGAGGCAAACCGCCCTATCAAATAAACACCGCCGCCAGTGACTCGGGGCTTGAGTTTTTCCCTGCCAAACGGTTTGATAAGCTTTCCAGGATCAATTATGATTATTTATTACAGGCGTCCTGCAGGTTCCCGGAACATAAAACTCGCCGGAACAAATTTCTACTTGCTATAGGCTGGCCGGCGACAATATCGGTTATTGCTGCTCCTCTCGGAATAATAGCATTATCAATTAAAGGAATAGTCAAGGAATACGCTGAGTTTGAATGGGGCATAAGTGTTGTGCCCAAGTATTATGAGGATTCCCTCTGTCTCCAGCGCAAGCAATTGCCCATATTCAAATCAGAAGTTAGTGCGAGTGGATGGGGAACGCCGGAGGAAGTGCTGGAACAGTCATATGTTAATACCGAAAGTCATCTTAAAGGCGCAGTAACTGAATTCGTAAATGAGCTAAATTGGGATCTGTTGAAAAAAAAGGTGGTAAGTTATGCCAGGACAGATCCTACACAACGTGAAAAAACCGAGATGGTCAAGCACAGAATTGAGACCCATCTCCCGGTTTCGCAAACTACTGCTATTACTTCGGCTCCTCTAGGTAGACGCTTTGCTGTCATAATCGGCATTTCAGAGTACAAATACGCCAGCGAGTCCCGAGGATTGAACAATCTTCTCTATGCGGATGATGATGCAATTGCCGTTGCCAACATGCTGAAACAGAAAGGATGGTCTAAAAACAATATCAGACTCATGGTCAATGATGAAGCTTCGAGTCGAAACATCGGAATTGCCCTCGAATCTTGGCTAACTAAGGCGGGGCGTAATGACATTGTTCTCCTTTTTTGGGCAGGACACGGCTATCCTGATCCGGAAGATCCTGAGAAAGTCTATTTCGCCTGTTACGATACAGACATAAACATACCCTCTACAGGATTGCGGATGGACCGCGTTCGTGACTTCCTGGAAGAGCGGCAAGTTCGGAATGTGATTGTACTGGCTGACACGTGTCACGCCGGCAAATTAATTACCCGCGGGGAAAGAGGTCTGACAGTAAGGCCATACATCGAAAAGGTCAAGAAAGAACAAAGCATCCCAAAAGGTTGGGTGTTTATGGTT
>JAFCZU010000289.1 GCA_019314185.1 Deltaproteobacteria bacterium
TGGTGGATACTTGACCCTTTTTTTATGACTGTATATTCTTGCATTATTTACCCCCCTGCTATTCTTTGTAAGAAATTGAAATATAATAAACATCTTTCAGTACTGAAAGCAAGAGAGAAATGGGCGTCAAATCTACGTTTGACCCTTAGTCTATATACCAAGGAAACCAGAGGGGACACTCGGCGCGGGTGCCGGTTATAATGCATATAGTTCGTGGCTTGTAGTTCATAAGTGTTGGTGTTTGAAGAGCATGGCTCAAAGAATTGAAGCTGAAAGTAAAGCATGTAAGATTAACACTTTCCTCTTTGCCCTTTCAGCTTCTACGCTCAAACAAAACCTTCCTTTTTCATATCCCGAATAATATCTTTTACTGTTTTTCCCTTAAATATCTTTTTGCGCAGTTCAGTATAGTTGCCTTTACCGCGATCATAATCCAAAATAAATTTTAAAGCACTGGTCGGACCTAATTTTTCTGTCAAGGCTTCCCAACCCGCCCTCCTAACCTCAGCAGGAGTCAGTTCATTCAATGGCATATTCATGTCTTAAATACCTCCCTTGATACAAAATCAATTACATTATAATATACAATCCCTATGTTATCAATCCGTTCCAGTTTTTTAATAAGATTATCATCACACATTACAAAAAAATCGGCTTTTGCTTTTTCAGCACATGCAATATGCACGGCATCCATACCCATCAGACCATACTTCTCAAACTCCAGAGATCTATCCAAAATGCCTTCATCACAGGATATATAATCTGTGGAATATCCCAACAAGTCTGATATCTTCAACATGTTTTCGATATTTGGATTTTTGCTGTTTTCATATTCCAATGCAAACGAATTGATCAGATCAAATCGACCTTCGGATATCATCGACAGCAGCATAATGAAAATCCGAGCTTCAAGCATTATCCTCGGCTGACTCTGATCATCAAAGGGCCTGTTATAAACACACATATCAAGATATAATCTCAACTTCTTCCACCTTTCAGCTCATATCCTTACACTACTCGGCAAATTCACGATCCTGTCCTGAAGCCATAGGGCGTTTTGCAAATCCCCTTTTTGACAATGTTTATACATTTTTAGATTTGACATTAATTGCCAAGTTCATCGTGAATATATTCCCATGAGTGGTTTACTTTTGCAGTGGTGGTAAGATGCTTTGCTCTATCTGCGAGAGCGTCGTCATTGGTAATAATGGCGCCACCACCGCCACAGGTGATTGTTTTGTTGCCATTAAAGCTCAAAACACCTGCTTTCCCAAAGGTTCCGCAATGCCGGGTTGAAATCCTGGAGCCGATGGATTCTGCCGCATCTTCCACAATGGGAATGTTCCATTGATCTGCCAAGTCAATTAACCGGCCCATCCTGCATGGATGGCCAAACGTGTGCATGGGAATTATGGCGGCAATGCGGTTGCCGATTGTTTTATTAAAGGCGTTCATTCCTCTTTTTTCAACATTTTGATCAAGGAATTGTTCCAGAGCATCGGGGCATAATCCAAGTGTATCACGATTGACATCAATAAATATGGGATAGGCATTATTGTAAGTTATGGCATTGGCCACAAAGGTCAGGGGCTGGGTTATTACTTCATCACCGGCTTTCACTCCTGTTAGGCGTAGAGCAACCTGTAATGCCGCGGTTCCATTGACTGTAACAACCGCACGTTTAACGCTTAGATATGCGGCAAGGTCACGCTCAAATTTATTGACATATTCACCAATGCTGGACACAAATGTTGAATCAATTGCATCCAGCACATATTTCTTTTCATTGCCTATAAATCTGGGCGCATGCAACGGCACAGGGTTTTCATCAGGATAGAGGGATTTGATGAAATCAATAATCTTTGAAAATGAATTTGATGGTGTTTTTTTCATCATAAATTTAAGCTCGAAAGCTAAGACTGAGACTGAGGCTGAGACTGAGGCTGAGGCTGAGGCTGAGGTTGAGGTTGAGGTTGAGGTTGAAGTTGAGGTTGAGGTTGAAAAAAGATAAATCTTTAACTTTGAAATGATTTAAGAATTTTATTTAACTCGTGAATTAACTTACTGTATTCATCGAAAATAGTTTCTACTTTTACGGAATTAAAATATTCTACCTTTTGACCATATAAAAGATGACTCTGAGTTTCATATGCAGAACCACGCGAAAACAGGTAAAATTGCTTTTATCTTTTTTTGTTTTTCGCCCGAATCCTTCCGCAATATTTCCAGAGACGCTATTTGCAGATCTTCTCAATTGCGAAGTCAGGCCATAATCTTCAGATCTTGGCAAACATGAAATGATTTTGAATACTTCACCTGAAAGCTGAATCGCTTTTTGCCAAACAGGCATATCTTTGAAACTTTTATACAACCAAACTACCTCCACCTCTCATCCTTAACCTTAATCTCAACCTGAACCTCAACCTCAACCTATACATTGTAGATATCTATTTTGTAACGTGACAGGTTTTCTAAGTTTGTAAACCAGTCAATGCTTTCTTTTAAGCCTTTTCCAGGGAATATTCAGGTAGAAAACCGGTTAATTCATGTATTTTGGTGTTATCACAACACAGCCGGAAAACTTCAGACTTTCCCGGACGCAGTCTTTGTTTGTCTGTGATAAATTCCACATCGGAATTCATTGTTTTTTTGATCAAATCCAGAGTATCACCCACAGAGATTTCAACTCCTGATCCAATGTTTATAACTTCGCCTATGGTCTTATCAGATTCTGCCAGGGCAATAAATCCACGGCATGTATCCAAAACATAATTAAAATCACGGGTAGGTGTTAAATCACCCAGCTTGATCTGCTTTTTCCCGGCGGCAATCTGTCCGATTATGGTTGGAATAACAGCACGGGCGCTTTGACGAGGACCATAGGTATTAAAGGGTTTTGCAATGGTCACCGGCAAACCAAAGGCGTTGTGAAAGCTCATCGCCATTGCATCCGCCCCTATCTTGGTTGCACTGTATGGGGATTGTGGCTGCAATGGATGTTTTTCATCAATGGGAACATATTGTGCTGTGCCATAGACCTCAGATGTTGAAGTATGAATCACACGTTCGCACCCGTTTTCTTTGGCGGCCTGGCAAATATTTAACGTGCCTTTTATATTGGTATCCACATAACTGTCCGGCGCAACATAAGAATAAGGAATGGCAATCAATGCGGCAAGGTGAAAAATAACATCAATATTCTTTGTAATCTCCTTACAAAAATGAGGATCACGCACATCACCAGATACAACTTCAATCTCGTCCATGCAATCAAGAGCTTCCAGCCATCCCCAGTAGTTAAAGGAATTGTAGTAGCTTAAGGCTTTAACTTTTGCGCCTTTTTGAACAAGCATCTCGGTGAGATGGGAACCTATGAAACCGTCGGCGCCGGTGACAAGGATCTTTTTGTTTGAGAGATTCATAAATTATAACCTATTTGGCCTTAATGGTCTCCAAATTTAATGGGGTAAATTTGTTTGACCCAAAAAAGTATAAATTTTTGGAACTTTTTATGATTTTATTTTTCCAGGCAAATCAATTTCTGGTTGAGACATTGCACTAATCAAACCCTGTTTTAGCAAAAATCTAATCACCTCATCCACACATTGCTGCAAACCGAGTTTGTCTGTCTCAACAATAAGAGAGGGATGTTCCGGCTCTTCATAAGGATCTGAGATGCCTGTCATATTAGTAATCTCGCCCTCGCGAACTTTTTTGTAGAGGCCTTTTGGATCACGTTTTGCGCATACTTCAACACTACATTTGACATAAACTTCATAATAAGGCCAGTCAACCATTAATTTACGCACATATTCCCGGCTTTGTTTATATGGTGCAATAAAAGCGGCAAAAACGAGCAGACCGGCATCCACCATAATTTTAGCTACTTCAGCAATACGCCGAATATTTTCTTTTCTGTCTTCAGGGCTTAAAGTCAGGTCCTTATTCAGGCCGGTTCTTATATTATCTCCGTCAAGCACATAGCTGCGCACACAAAGACTGTACAGTTTTTCTTCAACCGCATGGGCCAGAGTGGATTTTCCGCTTCCTGACAGCCCTGTAAACCATAGCAGACCACCGTAGTGACCATTTAGCTGGTGCCGATCTGTGGTAGAAATAGATGATGGTGATGGAAAAATATTAGTGGGTGCTTTCATTTTTTTGTCACGAATTGCACAGGCTTGAAATCAGGATGGATAAATCAATGCTTTTAAATTTACATGGGAGACAAGAGACATTTGTGAATTTAATTTCAAAGCTCTCTTTCCATATACCAGGCCGCAGCCATATCCAGGCCCTGAGTTACCGGGTGAGTAATGGTGAGTAATGGGGGACGCTGTTACATTGTGAAGTTATGCCAGATATTCTCCTATAACCCAATTCATCCACCGCCAGATAACATACCACTCCCCTCGCCTGGCTGAGGCAACGCTTCCGGCTTTTAGATATCAAATCCTTGACTCTGATCTCAAGTTTGGCGCATGGTCTCCCTTTTCACGTTCTCCTTTTTTTCTTCCTAAAAGACCTCTTTTATCGCCGCCCGAACTTCGGACTAATCCGCCACCTTGCAAGTCTTCACGCCTGCCTTGTTTTATCCCTTTTTCCACAAATTGTCGGTATCTTCGTCGGGCTTCTTTTAAACTTTTTCCAAAATACTGTAAAACATCTTCAACTGTCTTTTTTGCGAGAGATATGTTTCTGACAGGATCTTCAGCCCCAGTTAAATGGCCAACATTCGTTGGATTTAACGGGGTAAAGATTTTCTTATTATGTCTTTTTGATGGTTCAGGGATCAAGGGATTCTTGCGTCGGCCGAGGATGGCGCTGTGGCCTGTCCATGGATATTTATCAAGAGATTTCAGATCTTCGACCAGCCTTGCTCTAAGTGGGTTCAGATGGATGTATCGAATCAGTTCCAACAGGTAAGGGTCTTCTTCACAGACAACAGACTTATAACGGTTTTGAAAAAGATGTCCGCTTCGCCCATGACGAATGTTGAATGTTAATGATTTGGGATCAGCACCCACGCGTAGCATTGGGTTTGCGTTTCCTCCAGGATCAGGGTCAGGCGTTCAAGAAATGAAGAGCGATCCTTGTCGTCCCAAAAGATTTTCCGGCGTTCAATTCCGCGGGCCATTACGTGTTGCAAGGCACCGGGAGCATCAAGTCTTGATTGGCGTGGCATAGGTTTTATTTATTGGACAGGATGAACAGGATTTTTTGGATTATTTTTACATTTTTTAATATCTCTATATCTGTTTTAAGAGCTCAAAATACTTTTCCCGACTCATTCCAACAGTTCGCATGTTGTTCTTGATGATATCAATATCGATTTCATCATATTCAGGAATTACAACTGCCCGTTTTGCATTTGGATGAGTCAAAATATGATGAGACCCTTTTTTACGTTTGTATCTACAACCGTAAAGTTGAAAAACTTCCATCTGTACTTTCCAATTGGTTGGTGCTATTCTTGGCATTTATGCCACCTGTAATGAATGTTTCTCAAATCCAATCATTTCTGTATTAAGAATGATTGTATTATTTTGCTTTTCATACCCACACTCGGCAAGATATTCATCCAAAGCGCCTATTTGACTCATTTCTTCAAATTGTATTTGGAT
>JAFCZU010000290.1 GCA_019314185.1 Deltaproteobacteria bacterium
GCGCGATTAATTCTCCGGTATATTTCATGGCAGCATCCACTCCTTAAAGGTATTTTTAATTACATTCAGATAGTGTAGCAAAATCCATGCCACCCGTTACATATATATTTGGTGCATAATGGCAAGCATTTTGCAAGGACTTTAACCGACAGATTATACGGATTACTTTAGGGGGAGGACATGGCACATACGTTAAAAATAAAACCCACTATCATACCGATTGCCAGTGGGAAGGGCGGGGTCGGCAAGACTTTTTTTACGGCCAATCTTGCCATTGCCCTGGCGGAGATGGGACATTCGACCATAGTGGTGGACCTGGACCTGGGAGGGGCCAACCTGCACTTGTTTCTGGGATTGTCCAACCGGTTTCCGGGCATTGGAAACTTTTTAAAGGTACGCAGCGCAGAGCTTGAAGAAATGCTGGTCCCCACAGAAATCCCCAATTTGAAATTCCTGCCCGGCGATGGCACAAGCCCCTTTATGGCCAACATCCCCCATGCCCAGAAAATCCGCCTGATTTCCCATATTATAAAACTGCCCGCCGAGTATATTCTGCTGGATCTTGGAGCCGGCACATCGTTCAACACGCTGGATTTCTTCAGGTTATCCCGCCACGGCTTTGTCATCACCACACCTGAGCAACCCGCCATCATGAATATGATGACCTTTTTGAAACATCTTCTGTTGCGCATCATTGAGGGAAACTTCACCAAAAAGCGTTATGTCCGCGAGATGCTGCATTCCCTGTATAAAACGGATGAGCAGACAAACATCAAAGCGTTGCAGTCCAGGATTGCCGCCATTGACCATGAGGCAGGAAAAACGATAACGGAACTGTGCCGCAACTACCGTCCCCGTATGATATTCAACATGGGAGAGCATCCCGATGAAATTAAAATCTCCAAACAGATCAGCAGCAGCCTGAAAAGTATCCTTTCTCTCGAAGTGGATTATTTCGGTTTTATCTTTAATGATCCCGCCGTCAGGCAATCGATTAAAAAGAAAACTCCTTTTATTCCATGTTATCGAAAAAACATGACCACCAAAAATATTGAGCACATTGCTGAACGAATCGTGAAATATTGGAACAAACCGATAGATAATAGTGCCCAGCGCATCTTGAACCACACACGGAAGATCTATGAAAATCACAATGGAGGGTAAAAAAATTCCTTGAAAAAATTAGACATACTGTGGGAAAAATGTAATAGTGCACTAAAAATTTTTGACTGGGAGCGCATTCTGTGAACTTTGCTTCCCATGTGGGGAATTTTACCTTTTTTAGAACACGGAATTTGGTTTATGGGCATATTACATATAAATGATTTGAAAGTAGATATGGTTTTGGCGCGGTCTGTCAGGAACAGGCATGGCGCGGTCATTTTGGAAAAAGGCAATCTACTGACCGAAAAACATATTAATTTTTTCAAGACCTGGGGAGTCACAGCGGTTGATATAAAGGATATTGACAGCGATCAACCGATCAAACAAGAGATGGAAGCCCTGTCGAATGATGTTGTTGAATCAATTGAAAGGGAGCTTGATGAATTATTTCCACCTTTTGAAGCTAATCCTGTCATGGAGGAAATATACAAGATTGTTAAAAAAATAAGTTTAAGACAGGCTTCAACTCAAAGCAACGGTTCTACTGATGACATCAAAAAAGATTGATAGAATAATAAATTCTATTGATGCATTACCAGCTTTACCTACTATTTATATAAAACTTTCACGTCTTCTGAATGTACAGGACCCATCAATCAGAATGATAAGCAACATCATTTCTGAAGATCAGGCTGTATCGGCCATGGTGCTCAAAATTGTCAATTCAGCTTTGTATGGTTTTTATAATAAAATAGGAGATTTGCAGCGTGCTATCGTGATTTTGGGGCTGAATGAAATAAAAAGCCTGGTGCTCGCAACGTCTATGCATAAAGTGATAAAACAATTCAAATTGAACAGTGAATTTGACATGCAGGAGTTCCGGAAACATTCCATAGGATGCGCTATCTCAGCGAAAGTTCTGGCTGAAACCGCCTGCATAAAAGGCCCGGAAGATGTTTTCACAGGAGGTCTGCTTCACGATATAGGAAAATTGATCCATGCTGCCTATTTAAGCGAAGAGTTTGAAGGCGTAGTAGCCAATGTTGTGGAAACCGGATCTCAGATGCTTGAATCGGAAAAAAAGATACTGGGGTTTGATCATGCTCAGACCGGGAGTGCCCTGGCAAAAAAATGGGGCTTGCCCCGGAAAATAATCAACATGATAGCCCACCACCATTTGTCTGATACGCCTGATATCCTGAATAGAGAGGTTGCTGCCGTTCACATCGGCAACTCTCTCAGTATAGCGCTTCGCATGGGATCAGGCGGAGAAAACCGGGTGCCGATTATTAATCAAAAAGCATGGGAAATTCTGGATCTTGAATTAAGTGATCTTGAATATATTATGCAGAGATCCGCAAAACTTTTTGAGGAAAGTATTTCTAATATGGAATTTGAATAATATGGAAGACAAACAAACACAAATCAATCAAAATGAACTTGAATCAATGGTCAAAAAATTGCGCTTTCTGGAAGAATCGAACAAAGCGCTTATCAATATTCAGGATAAACTTGATCGGTTAAGCCGTTTTCAATCAGAGAAACTCTTGTCTTATGATGTTGATCACATACTTGAAATATGGCTTGTCAGGCTCAGACAACTGGTCAAAATCGAAGTTTGCTCAGTTTTTCTTGTAGAAGAGAGAGAGATTGAATTCATTCACAAGATATCAAAACCTGAAAAACTTTCACCTGTTATTCAAAAGGAAGTCGAGGTTCAAATCAGCCTGGGGAACTTCGGACAGGCCATCAGCAAAGGCATTCCTCTGACCGTCCAGGCTGAAATTTTTGGAAAAGAAAGCGGTCGGCATTTTAGTATCATGATAGCGCCTCTTTCCAGCCTGAAAAGGACTATCGGCGCAGTTGTCATTGCCTTTGAAGAAAACAGGGAGTTCATAAGACAGCAAACCTTAAAACTTCTGCACATTCTCGCAGATTTCTTTTCCCTGTCATTGGAAAATGCATACTTGTTTGATGATTTGAAATCTACTTATTTCGATACTGTCAAAGTCATTGCCAACTCCATAGAGGCACGTGATTCATACACGATAGGACATTCTGAAAGAGTTGTTCGATTTGCTAAAGCAATAGCCGAGGAGCTTAACTGGGACAAAAACGAGATAGAACTCATTGAGTGGGGAGGAATGCTTCATGACGTCGGTAAAATAGGCATCTCCGATTATATCCTGAACAAGACGGGAAAGCTTACCGATGATGAATACAATGAGATAAAATCACACCCTTTGATTGGCGCTCAAATAATCAAAGATATCTCTTTCTTAGACTCTGTAATGCCCTATATCCTTGAGCATCATGAAAGATTTGACGGCAAAGGTTACCCCAGGGGCGTGGCTGGGAAAAACATTTCTATTAAAGGAAGGCTGTTAGCCGTGGCTGACGCCTTTGATGCAATGACCTCTGATAGAACCTATAGAAAAGCCCTGGACCCGGAAGATGCTTTTAAAGAAATATTAAAAAATGGGGGAACTCAATTTGATCCCGAGGTTGTACAAGCTTTTGAAAGTGTCTGGATGTCCGGCGGTTTATCAATCGGTTAACACCGAAGGAATTATTTCTGCTTTTTCCTTCCCTTCAAGAACTGCACTATTCTCTGTTACAGGATACTGAATGGGATAATCCGAATTAACAAGAACAACCTGTTTTGCCAGCATTTTTTTTGCGTTGACCACAATGGGAGCCCTCAGGTTCGCCGTCACCTTGAACGGATCGGAACGAATCGTTACAATAGAAAACAAAACCGCATCCTCAGGCAATCCGATTTCAAGTAATTTTACTTCATCGTCAGATATTACCGGCTCGTAATCCGGTTTTACGGCAAGAGAATTGATAACGACAAAAGCGACCGAACCATCCTCAACGGACTGAAGCCACCAGAAAGGAGTCTTTTCACCATGCATTAAAAGCACATATTTTTTCAAATGTTCAAAACCTAACATCCCCTCTCTCATCCGGATAACCCTGGATTCATCAATACTTATATCTCCAAAACGGGTGGTAGAAATTTTCACTCAACATCCTCCTTCGGGTTTTTCAGTCTGTTCCATACATGGGACAGATTCTTGCCGATTGAATCATCATATCCTGCCGCCAGGATATTCTGTTGCTTAATTATTTGATAAACTTCCTCGCGGTGAACGGCTACGTCTGAGGGAGCATCTATTCCCACCCTTATCTGCTTTCCCTTTGCTTCCAGGATGGTAATCTTGATGTCATTTCCGATTCTTATTGTTTCGCCTGATTTTCTTGTCAGAATTAACATGTCATTTATCTAAGAAAATCGAGTATGGTTAAATTTCCTATCTTTGATGCCACACTGTACGACGCTTTCAAGACGATCTCTTTCATGGAAAGC
>JAFCZU010000698.1 GCA_019314185.1 Deltaproteobacteria bacterium
TTGAGTCATATCTTAAAAGCCGGCTTATAGAAAAGAAAATACTGCTGATGACCCATATTGTTCTCGGATACCCCTCATTTGAGGAGTGTTTTAAAATAATAGAGACAATGGTTAGCGCTGGTGTTGATTTGATGGAGTTGCAGATACCTTTTTCCGAACCCATTGCAGACGGTCCGGTAATACTTCATGCAAATCAGAAATCCCTGGCAGAGGGTAGTTCAGTAAAGAAATGTCTGGATTTTGCCCAAAATGTGACACGGTCATTTGATATCCCATTTCTTTTTATGAGTTATTATAATATACTTTTTAAATATGGAATTGATAGATTTGCTGTTGCAATGGCCGAAAGAAATATGAAAGGCGCCATTGTGCCGGATCTTCCACCGGAAGAGGGGCAGGATTATCTTAATGCAATGAAAAAATATAATCTTGATCCAATTTTTATTTTTTCTCCTACAACTCCGGATGAACGCATGAATTACCTTGCATCTTTTGGGCGGGGTTTTATTTACTGCGTGGCAAGAAAAGGAGTAACAGGTCTGGATACAGACTTTTCCGGGCAGCTAAATAAATATCTTGAAAGATGCCGCAAGGCAACTCATCTTCCGTTAGCTCTTGGTTTTGGAGTAAAAGATAAAAATGACATAGACTTTTTAAAAGGAAAAACAGATATTGCGGTAATCGGCACCCAGACCATAAGGCTGGTTGAAAAAGGGGGAGTCGGAGCTGTTGGTGAATTTGTAAAGAGTCTAAGATAATGTATTTGTTTTCTAAACAATTAGTCGTGAAACCTGGTTTTTTGTGGTGATAACAGGGCAGAATGAAATAAAATTTCTCGAGAGAAACCATCTAAAGGCTCGCCTTATTGCAATAAGTTTGTCTTTTATTGTTGGCATTTTTCTGATGGTTGCAAAGTTCTATGTTTATCGCCTCACACTATCTTCTGCAATTTTGTCAGATGCCCTTGAGTCTATAATAAATATTGTCGCCAGCGCATTTGCACTTGCCGGCATACTGTTCGCAGCCAGACCACCTGACGAGAGTCATCCTTACGGCCACGGTAAAATTGAATACTTTTCGGCAGGTTTTGAAGGTGCACTCATTATTTTTGCATCTTTTGGTATTTTCAAGTTTGGATTATCCAGCATTATCAATCCCCAGGAACTTTCTTACCTTCGAGACGGGCTCTTAATGTTGGTTGGTATCAGTATAATAAACTTAATTATGGGTATTGTGCTTATTCGGGTTGGTAAGCACACCAGTTCATTAATACTTTTTAGTCCATCTGACAGGTTGGTACTGGATAGATGGTGCTGTTGCTTGCGCTGTAGGAATAAATATCCTTATTACAGGTGGAAAGCTGGTCGGAAGTTCTTTTGCCGACCTTATGCATACCTCTGATCCTAGTCTTCTCAAAGAAGTATCAGACGTGCTCACCCAACACAGAAAAGACACATGGATTGATATCCATGAGCTCAGGGCTTGGCATTCAGGGAATCATATCTATTTTGATTTACATTTAGTACTCCCCCGTGGTTTTACCTTAGAAAAGGCTCATAATGAGTCAAAAAAACTTGAAAATATTATTATTAAATATTTTAAGGGAAAAGCAAGCGTTCTTATTCATATGGATCCATGCATTAATCCGGATAGGAGAACGTTTAATAAGAAATCAGAAAAATTTCAAAAAATGTAACCGTTCAGCATAGAGAACGCAGAGAAAACAGAGAGTTTACTCTGTGTGCTTTGTGGTGAACAAATACGAAATGGTAAACAAATGGAAAAGATTGGTATAGCTTTAGGCGCTGGTGGCGCCAGAGGATTGGCTCATATTTTGATGCTGGAAACCTTGGACGAGCTGGGACTTAAGCCGGCCTACGTCAGTGGCGTCAGTGTTGGTGCAATTGCAGGTGTGCTTTACTGTTCGGGGATGACAGGTAAAGAATTGCGAGAATTATTCAGTGAATTGACAGTTTCAGAGCGCAATGGTTTAAAAAATGTTTTTAACTTTAAATGGCTCGATTTCATTGCGCCGCAGTTTGAGCGGACCGGTTTACTAAAGACTGAAAATTTTATCAAATTTTTGTTTAAATCAATTGCTGCACGAACCTTTGAGAAGCTTGATATTCCCTTGTTTGTTGTAACGTCAAATTTTTGGACACGTGAAGAGGTGGTCTTTAAAAGCGGTGATCTGGTTCCCGCTATACAGGCCAGCATATCTCTGCCCGGAATCTTTGCACCGGTATTGATAGATGGCAAGGTCTTAATAGATGGCGGAGCTGTAAATCCTGTGCCTTTTGATATATTACCGAATGATTGTGATCTGACTATTGCGATTGATGTTATTGGACACAGGACAGCAGGTCCAGACCTCATGCCTTCCCTGATGGAGGCTGTTTTTAACACTTTTCAAATAATGGAGAAAAGTATAACCAGGCAG
>JAFCZU010000291.1 GCA_019314185.1 Deltaproteobacteria bacterium
TCAGCCTACAGCAAGCCAATCCGCAACCCGCGGTGAAAAAATTGCAAAAGAAAACAAATTAAAACTATTGAAAAATAAGTAATCAACATATCAAGGAACGTCCCGCAAGCTATCATATCAAGGAACGTCCCGCAAGCTATCACTATTGAAAAATAAGTAATCAACATATCAAGGAACGTCCCGCAAGCTATCAAGGAACGTCCCGCAAGCGAAGCATCAGAACTCCGGCAAGGAATAGAATGATACTACTTTTACCATATAGGTTGTCACTCACCATGTTCTTCACCTTTCTTTATATGTTTATTTTCTGCGGAAATTTGTCGGCTGAGTGCAAAGGCTGGTCTGGTAAGTTAAAGAATGGTGAAGAGATTCATTGTGAAGATATTAAAAAATGGTTGGAAGACCACCAAAAGGGTCTAAAGAGATTAAAACGGAAAATTGATTGGGGGAAATTGAACGATCGTGAAGCAGGTACTACTAGAGATTCCATCTCCAGGTTAGGTAGCGGCTTTTTAAACGGTGCTGATCTAACAGATGTTGATCTATCAAATGCAAATTTAGAAGGCTCGTTTATGGATGAAACAAATCTGTTTGAGGCCAAACTGGCACGTGCTTCCTTAGAAGGAGCTTACCTACGCAGAGTGAAATTAAAGAATGCCTTGCTGCGTGAGATTAACGCGAAATACTCAATACTGAGATCACTGGATTTAAGCGAAAGTAATCTTAAAACAATAAATTTCAGCGGATCGGTGTTCAAAAAAGTTGATCTGAAGGGGACTAAGTTTATCGACTGTAATCTGTCGGCTGCTATATTCACTGGGACAGAACTGGCAGGATCTGAAATGCTTAAATCCGATTTAACCGGTACGCAGTTTGAATTTGCGGACATGACTGGAGTTATCTATGAGCCCAAATCCCCCGGCCAACCAGACATTCAAATGATGAGTACAGCAAAGAATCTGCACTTAATGAAGTATAACGATGATAGAGCAGGGTTGGTAAGTCTGAGAAAAAGCTTTCAAGAGAACGGTTATCGAGAAAAGGAGCGCGACATCACTTATGCTTTAAGAAAAAGAGATAGGGAAAAATTAACAGAATCCGGCAAGCTTTCGAAGCGCATTGATGGGTATTTAAACATTCTATTGTTTGAATGGACATGTGAATATGGACGTAAACCCGGTCGTCCTCTCATATTGATGTTCGGGCTGATTATAATTTGTTGCATCGCCTATTTTTTTTCAATTTGCATCGGCGGGATGGGAACTGTCTGGAAGGTACTGCCTCAGGAGCATCAACTTCCGCACGAAAAGGATATACAGCCTGCAAAAGTTGAGTTCAGATCATGTACGGTTCTTGAAAATGTTTGGTATCCACTTTTTCTTAGCTTAATAGCAGCATTTCGCATCGGCTGGCGGGAATTAAACGTCGGCACATGGCTGTCGCGTACCATGCCTTTTGAATATACGCTTATAACACGCGGGTGGGTAAAGATAATTATGGGGATTCAGTCAGTGACAAGTGTCTATTTGCTAGCTTTATCAATCCTAACGTACTTCGGCCGACCTTTCGCGTAAAATATAAATTGATTTTATTTTTGAAAGGATTTTCATGAAACACAGATTGCCAATTTCGATTAAACCTTACAGCCGTTTTGATAAAAATGATGATGAAATATTTTATCATCTACCTCGATTTGACAGCTTTATCGACACCCCGGCTCAGAAAGCTCTAACTGATTTCTATTTCAGGACACTCCCTGTTGAAGGGAAGATACTTGACCTCATGGCGGGTCGTCATTCATATCTTCCCCAAAAGTTCTCTTTTGATGAGGTTGTTGGACTCGGGTTAAATGAAATCGAGATGAAGGAGAACACCCAACTCGACAAATATGTTGTCCACAACCTGAATAAGGAATCCACTTTACCTTTTGGTAATTCTTATTTCGATGCGTGTATTTTATCACTTTCAATCCAATACCTTACGCATCCGGTAAAGGTCATGAAGGATATCGCGAGGGTGTTAAAGCCAAACTCCCCAGTGGCTGTAGTATTTTCGGACCGTATGTTCCCGACCAAGGCCATATCAATATGGCGTTCCGGAAACGTGGCTGGGCGTACGAGGTACATCAAATCATGTGTTTATCATTCCGGGTTGTTTCATAGAATCAACTTTGAAGATTTATCCCCGGCTTACGGTGCTTCAGATTCTATTTATGTTGTTAGTGCTTGCCGGAAAAAAAACTCAGACTTATTTGGACGCGCCGGCGCACAATTAAATTATGTGACTCGAAGAGCCTTTTTAACAATAATTGGAGCAATGTTAGCTTCAAGTATTTTTTTTGTAAAAAAGGCCAGTGCTAAAAGCATTACGGAAAGAGTTAAGTTGATCATTTCAGATCAACTAGGTGTAGACCTTGAAAAGATTTTACCCGAAACTCATATTGTGGACGACCTTGGGGCGGATTCCCTTGATACGGTTGAGTTGATTATGTCCATAGAGGAAGAATTTAACATTAGTATTTCCGATAAAGACATGGAAAAAATCGAAACCGTTAAAGATATAATAGATTATATAACCAGACTATCGGGTTGACTAAGGAAGACACATGATGTAGTGTATCCCCTCCGTGGTTGGGTGGTCCAGCCACCAGAAAGGAGGGGGCATGGGGAAAGACCGAATCCCCTTCCCAAAAACCGTCTTTGAGTTTGCTCGTTGGTTTCCCGACGGCAAAACTTGCATGGACTACCTCTATCAGTCCCGCTGGCCGGAGAGCTTCGTCTGTCCTAAGTGCGGTTCGACCGAGGATCCCTACATGCTCGACAAGTACAAACGAATCGAGTGTTCATCCTGCGGCCATCAGACCTCCGTAACGGCTGGCACAGTCCTGCACCGCACCAGAATGCCCCTTACGATGTGGTTTAAGGCTGTCTATCACGTCGCCACTTACACACCGGGGATTTCTGCACTTCAACTTCAGAAGCACCTCGGTACCAGCTACGAGACGGCCTTCAATATGCTCCATAAGCTACGGGCCGCGATGTTTCGTCCTGAACGGGACCGGATTCACGGTAAGATCGAAATGGACGAGACTTTTGTCGGGTCTCCGAAGCCAGGAAAGCGAGGCAGAGGAGCAGAGGGCAAAACCATCGTTCTTGGCGCGATTGAAGTTCTTCCGGCTCGTGAGAAGAGGACACGGTCAGGACGGCTCAGGATGCGCGTTGTGCCGGACGCCAAGGGTAAGACCATAGTCGCGTTCACAAAGGAGAGCGTTGGGCCCGGTTCCTTTATCCTCTCCGACGATCTATCCAGCTATGATATTCTCTTGCGAAGCACGGCTACCGCCATCGTGTCGTTGCGTCGGGCAGTCTGGACCTCATCCATATGTCCTTCGGGAACTTCAAGACTTGGATTTTGGGTACGCACCATGGCGTCAGCTCAAAGCACATGCAGGCATACGTGAACGAATTCGTTTTCCGTCATAATCGTCGTTCTAACCCAATGGCGGCTTTTCAGACCATCTTGGGTTTGGCCGCACACGTTGAAGGTTCGACTTATAGGGGGTTGTATGCTGTCGGGGATGAAGGTGGGTGGGTGCATCCGAACGCCTGACCAGAAGAAGGGACTACATCTTGTGGTTTTTGGGAGCGACCTTACTTAACCCGATAGTCTGGTTATATAAAAAAAAAGACTGTGCATTAGCAAAGGTAAGATTTTTATGATCGCCTCACTTTCTTTTAGCCTTGGAGATGTTGGATATGTCGTTTTTGTTACTGATGGCCAGGCGTTAAAAAAGGAAATAGGTATCGATCAATATTATAAAAGTCTACCAAATCTATCTCGTAGAGAGGATATGCTATTTTTTCATGCACAATGTATCGAAATGATGGAACGGCATAAGCTTGGCCAAAATATCATTATGTCAAAGGGGTTTATTGCACGCGTGGGAAAAACAGTTGTACACAATGCCAAACCACCAAATAAAGAACGTTTCAGAAACATTTGTAAGGAACTTGGCTTAAGTTGGATTGATACGGATGAGGCGATTTTAAAATAACTATTGCTTCACATATCGGGATAGGGGTTCGGGACGTTCATTAGTTTATAAGTTGACAGGGCGCTTGAACTATGGTGTCGAGCCTTTACGTTGTGGGCGAAGAGGGTTTTAAATCCTTTTATAGATAGTCTATGTGAAAAATAAAGAACAATCAAATGACAGTGGCTAAAAACAGCAATCCCAGGCTTGCGACCAAAAGACCGGCTATTGTTTCAATCAAATTTTCGACCTGTGCGGATAGGTTTTCTCGAGCGATCAATCATTTGCCAACATAAAAGAAACAGAATTTCGCTGTCAACATAACAAAAAAATTTCATAGGATATAAAAAAGTACAAGACAAATATCTTCATTTATGAAAGGATTTAATTCCGAATTATCACTCATAAAAGGAGATCAAAATGGCTAAGTATAAAATAAAGG
>JAFCZU010000040.1 GCA_019314185.1 Deltaproteobacteria bacterium
GAAAAAAGGCGCCACGCTAATTATCTTTGACCAGGAATTGAATCCTTCACAAATACGTTCCATTACGGATCGTATGGATATTAAAATTATTGACAGAACTCAATTAATTCTGGATATTTTTGCTCAACGCGCGCAAACAAGGGAAGGAAAACTTCAGGTAGAACTGGCTCAACTGAAATACCTGTTACCGCGTCTTATTACAAAAAATACCGCTATGTCACGTTTAACAGGCGGTATTGGTGGAAGAGGACCTGGAGAAACAAAGCTGGAGATTAACCGAAGGCGTGTGCGCGACCGCATAACGCGTCTTGAAAAAGCTGTTCGTCTTGTAAAAAAGCAACGCAAGCAGCAAAAGGCAAAACGAAAGAAAAAAGGGCTCCCTGTTATTTCTATCATAGGGTATACCAATGCCGGCAAATCTACATTGCTCAATACTCTTACAAAGAGCAATGTTTGCGCTGAAGATCGTGTTTTTGCCACATTAGATCCTTCCAGCAGGCGCTTAAAGTTTCCAAGAGACATTGAAGTTATTATAACCGATACAGTGGGGTTTATCAAAGATCTTCCAAAAGAGCTTATGGTCGCCTTTCGAGCAACATTTGAAGAACTGGAGAGCGCGGATATTCTTCTTCATATTATAGATGTCAGCAATCCTCGTTTCAAAGAGCAGATCAGGTCCGTTGAAAAAATTCTTGATAGTCTTAATCTAAACAATATTCCATTGATCCGGGTTTTGAACAAGCAGGATCTTGTTGACAAAGAAACTATTAACAGGCAGATCAGTTCGCTTAAAGGGATTTCTGTTTCAGCTAATGATGCATCGAGTTTGATTCCGCTTATTGAAAAAATGGAGGCTTTAGTCTGCCAACATAAAATCGGTTATTTCTTTGGAAGGCATTAACCACTTAGGTGCATAGGCTGAGTGCTTACGGAAAATGTTTGTTCTTGAAATAGCTTTTGCTTATAAGGGAGCCAGCGTGCTGCCAATGATAAAATTCATAAAGAAATGCTTGCGTTGCTTAAGATAATAAAGTAAAATAATCCTTTTATTGTTTAAGATAATAAAGGATATTCTATGACAAAAAAATCAATTAACAAAATATCTTTTGATGATCATTTAGGATGTTTTGGAAATTTCAATACTGAAGACCCGATATGCAAGAAGTTTTGTTCATTAAGCTTGCGTTGCGCAATAGAAAACGATCAAAATACCCGACTTGAGATGATTGAAGACCTTATATCTTCAGATAGTATGATTGTTAAGATGCAGTAAACACAAAAGCATTAAATACGCGTTCCCAGAACATTGAAAATAGAAATTGGAGCGTTGGTCTTCATGTTTTTATACTGTTTTTTCCAATTTCTATTTTTATCTTTCTCAATTTCAAGTTTCAAGCCGTGAACTGCTACATTATTAGGTTTCGTTTATTGGAAATATCTTGCCTGGATTTAGTACCCCATTTGGATCAAAAACCTTTTTCAGCTTTTTCATAAGAGCTATCTCAACAGGGCCGATCTCCTTTGCAAGATATGGCATTTTGGTTATTCCTATCCCATGTTCTCCTGAAATAGTTCCTCCAAGTTCAAGAGTATAGTCGAAAAGAACTTCAATCGCAGCATTAGCCTTTTCCAGCTCTTCCTTATTCTTTTTATCCAGCATGACATTAAAGTGGATGTTTCCATCACCAGCATGTCCGAAGCTAACCATGGTCAGTTTTGTTTCGGCCCGCAGGGCATTTATTTTTCTAACCAGATCCGGCACTTTGCTTCTTGGAACCACAATATCCTCATTTATCTTATCCGGTCCATATTTAAACAGAGCAGGAGAGATCGCCTTGCGTGCTTTCCAGAAGTTTGCCGCTTCCTTTTTTGTTTGAGCTATTTCAAAACCTGTTGCGCCCTGTTGAATACAGAGATTTTTTATTTCTTCTACAGCTTTCTCCACCTCATCTTTATTGCCATCCACTTCTATAAGAAGTAAAGCGCCGGCTTGAACAGGCAGCCCCAGTTTAAGATGGGACTCCACGCACTTTATTGAAGCATTATCCATATATTCTATGGTGCGTGGTATTATGCCGTGTCTGATAATTGATGAAACAGCTTCTGCCGCTGTTTCCATTGTACCAAAAACAGCCATAGTGGTCTTAATTGTTTTAGGGAGAGGCAGGAGACGTAGTATCATGCGTGTAATTATTCCAAGAGTTCCTTCAGAGCCGACAACAAACCTGGTAAGATCATATCCAACCACTCCCTTGGCTGTTTGTACACCTGTGTTTATTATTTCTCCTGTTGGCAGAACAAGTTCGATTCCAAGAACATAGTCTCTTGTTACGCCATATTTGACCGCCCTTGGACCTCCGGCACATTCGGCCAAATTGCCGCCCAGGGTGGAGAATTCGGAACTTGCCGGATCGGGAGGATAAAAAAGACCTTGTTTTTCAACAGCCCTATGCAAATGATTTGTAATAACACCAGGTTCTACACAGGCAATCAAATTGTCTCTGTCAATTTTAAGAATCCGGTTAAAGCGTGACATTACGACGATTATCCCTCCATTGACAGCAAGAGAGCCTCCGGTCATTCCTGAACCGGAACCGCGTGGGATTACAAAGAAGTTGTGCTCGTTGGCAAGTCTTAGTATAGCAGATACTTCATCGCTGTTTTTCGGAAACAAAACAGCGTCAGGCATACAAGTGCGGGCAGTTGCATCGTATGCATAACAGACCAAATCCTCTTTTGCCCTGGTACAATTGGATACGCCTACTATATCTCGAAGTTTATTGAAGGCAACTTTAGTTAGATTCATTGTAAGCGTTCATGGAACATTGAAAATAGAAATTGGGAATTTGGCTTTCACGTTTTTGTGTTGTTAATGAACGCAAAAAATATCTGATAATGCTTCTGCCAGTTTGTAAACATCTAACTCAAGTTTCGCACCCTTTAATTTAGCCAAAGCGTTAGACGGCAAGGGCTAAAAATAAATTTTAAACCAACGGCGCCAATCAATTAATATAAGATTGATGCTTAATACACTTTTAAATTCAATATGTTATATCTCCTTTGCGCCTGATCGTAATATATGCCGCACAGGTTGCCGGTTACAAAATATAAGCAAATGATTTCGCTGTAAAAATGTTATTTTCAACCCTTGCCGTCTTGATATTGATAGAAATCAAGGGTGCGAAACTTGAGCATCTAACTCGTAAACTTGTTTCATCTCCTGTCTGTGTGATGCACAGACAGGCTCCCAAATTTCGAATTTCCAGTTTCAAGCCGTGAACGGCTGCGATTCATTAAAAATCACCGGTTTCTAATTTCCGGTAAAGGAATTCAACCTGTTTTTTTACAGCGCTATCTTTTCTCGACCCTTTTTCGACAACACCAATTGAATGAAGGGCTGTGGCATGATATCTGTTAAAGCTTTTCCCGATTGTTTGAAGAGGTGCATCCGTATGCATACGTGACAGGTACATTGCTATCTGACGTGGCCAGACAATATTCTGTTTTCGTGAACGTGAAACAATATCATTCATTGAAATATTGTACTGTTTGCATACAAGTTTCTTTATGACATCTAAAGTAATATTTTTTTGTTGCTGGATAATATTTTTGACTACGTTTTCAGCAAGCTTGCGGTTAATGGATATTCCTAAAAGTGATGACCTGGCTGTAATGCCGAGAAGTCCGCTTTCAAGTTGTCTTATATCTTCTGTAAGTTCTCCAGCCAAATAACTAATAATATCTTCAGAAACATTATACCCGTTCAGCTTAGCTTTTTTTTGTAATATTCTAACTCTTGTTCTAAAATTTGGGGAATCAATATTAGAAATAAGGCTGCATGAGAGCCGTGATTTTAATTCATTATTCAACTTCGGAATATCAGATGGAAGATAACAACTGGAAAAAATTATTTTTTTATTTGCTTCAAATAGTGTGTCAAGAGTTAATGCAAGCTCAATTTGTGTACGATTCTTGCCGCTTAAATAATGTACATCTTCAAGAAGTAACACATCACATTCGTTTCTATATTTGTTTTTGAATTTATCGATAGAATTATTTCGAAAAGCAAATACCATTTCATTGCTAAAATCTTCAGCCGTAATATAATAAACACGATCTGAAGTCTGTTCAGACAGGATATGATGTCCTACAGCTTGAGTGAGATGACTTTTCCCCATTCCTGTCTTTGATAGTAAAAACAAAGAGTTCTGATTGCCTTTTTTTCTTGAAGCCAACGACAGAGATGCTGAATAAGCAAAGTCATTGTTATTGCCCACAACAAACTGGTCAAAGGTAAAATCCCTTCTTAAAAAGTGTCCGCCAAGCAGATATTTGTTTTCGTTCGGCAATGGTAACTGAAAATCACAATTCTTTTTTTTGCTTGTGCCGCTATTTTTTTTATTAATTTCAATGATAAATTTGCAGGGATTGCTTGAAACATTGTTTATTTCTGTCTCTATTAATGTACCATAGTGATCAATAATTCTTTTCTTGGAAAAAGAATTTGTACACGAAAGGAATATACAATTTCCATCAAATTTTACAAATGCCAGAGGTTCAATCCACATCCTGAAACTGTGAAAGGGAATCTGTTTTTTTATCGCTTTTTTTACGTTATTCCAAGTAGATTTCATTAGGCTTTATACTATAGATGTTATTAAAATAAGGGTTAATTATAAGATAAATACACTGAGACCTTTGCAAAACACTCTCTTTTGCCCACAGCACCAGACTTAAGTGTAATTTTGAAGTTTTAATTATAAATAGAGAGGAAAAATCCGATTTCAATTCAATATTTAAAATTAATAATTTCCAACGTATTTCTCAGATTGAAATCTTCGTCTTCCTTGAGTTTGAGCAAAATTGAACATTTTTCAAAAACCTCATGAAGAAGAGATAAACTCCGTAAAACAAAAAAATAAAGGTTTTGAAGAATTATTGCAGGTTATATATAAGTTTATGACCCGAATAAAATGTTTGGCATTCTTTAAGAAATAAGCCGCTGTCTGTCAAACCTGATAAATGAGGTTTTGTGCTTTTTTATACAATAGTTATTAACAATTTATATCTATCTGAATAAATTGATATATAGTAGCACCAAAAGGCAACTGCTTCTAAATACAACCTTTTTTGAAATAGCATTTTTATTAAGTATTTTATGCAGATCCATCTTTATTATGAAATTTGCCAAAACAGGAATTTATTTTAAAACTCAATTTTTCTTCGATTATCTTTTATTTCCGAACAAAAGTGAACTTATCATATTCTATAAAGGCTATCATATCATTATAAACTAATAGCTGTTTAATATTATTAATGAATTCGTAAAAAGTGTTTTTTTGACTTTTTGCAAAGCCTTCATTATTAATCGGAATTTGTTTGAAAAAATACTGAGGACGGTAATATAATAATTTAGTGTTTTGAAAATTCGGCTATTTTCGTTGAGATATTGCTAATTCGAAAAAGCATTATTTAAATATTCTGCGATTCAAAACAAATCAGTAAGTTTGAATTCTTTTTTAAAAGCTTCGGAAAACTTAAAACTCTAAATATTGAACATATACATGGTAATAGCTTATGAAAAACATTCGACCTGTTATAGGAATTACAATGGGAGATCCTGTTGGGATCGGCCCTGAAATTATTCTTTTAGCTTTGCGGAAAACTTCAATATTCAATATATGCAGGCCCCTTGTAATTGGAGATGCGCAGAGACTGAAAGCAGCGATGCAATGTGTTGAAAGTCATCTTACAATCAATACCACACAAGCCCCTGATCATGGACTTTATGAATGCGGGTGCATTGATATTATATCACTTTCAAGACTTGATTCAATCAAAACATTCTGGGGCAAACCAACGGTACAAACAGGAAAAGCCATGACAGGCTATATAACCGCGGCAATTGATATGGCAACCCGCGGGAGCATAGCTGCAATAGTTACATGTCCGATAAATAAAATGGCCATGAAGATGGCCGGATTTAATTACAATGGACATACTGAGTTGTTAGCTGAACATACAAAAACCGAAAAATATGCTATGATGCTCGCGGGAAATAAACTCCGTGTTGTCCTTGTAACAATTCATATGCCTTTACGTGAAGTTGCCTCTTTTCTTTCAACAGAAAACATACTTCAAACAATACGAATCACATGGAATGCACTGCATAAACGTTTTGGGTTTAAAAAACCCCGTATAGCGGTCGCAGGACTTAATCCACATGCAGGAGAAGGTGGCATGTTTGGAGATGAAGAGAAAAATATTATTGCGCCTGCAATTCATCTTGCAAAAAAAGAAGGGTTCAATGTTTCCGGTCCTTTTCCGCCTGATACATTGTTTTATTATGCTGCAAAGGGAGATTACGACGCTGTTGTATGCATGTATCATGACCAGGGGCTGATTCCTTTTAAGATGCTCCATTTTAACGATGGGGTTAACACAACACTTGGTCTTCCGATAATAAGAACCTCTGTTGACCATGGAACAGCTTACGATATTGCCGGAACAGGCAAGGCAGATCCAGGCAGCCTTATAGCCGCAATAAATATGGCCGCAAAGCAGGCTACGCAGAAAAATCTTTGAAAAAGGTTCAATTTTGTTCAATCTTAAAAAATGCAAAAATTTTAACCTGAGAAATACGTTGAAAATTATTAATTTTGAATTAAAATCGGACTTTTTTACTCTATTCATAATTGATGAACTCGTAACAAGTCGATCTTGTTCACTTTATGAGCATTTTGGGCGCAAGGTACGGGGTTAAGAGCTTACATGCAATCTGAAAAAATCGTTATACGTGGAGCAAGGCAGCATAATTTAAAAAATATTGATGTTGACCTGCCTCGGAATAAACTTGTAATAATTACAGGTCTGTCCGGCTCAGGCAAATCAACACTTGCTTTTGACACTCTCTATGCCGAAGGACAGCGTAGATATGTTGAATCGCTTTCAGCCTATGCGCGTCAGTTTTTAGAGCGTCTTGAAAAGCCTGATGTTGATCTGATAGAAGGCTTGTCGCCCGCTATCGCAATTGAACAAAAAACCGCCAGCCATAATCCACGTTCAACTGTAGGCACAGTGACAGAAATATATGATTATCTTCGACTGCTTTTCGCCAGAATCGGCGTTCCACACTGTTATAAATGCGGACAGCCCATTACTGCTCAAACACTTGATCAAATCATTGACGGAATAATGTCCTTTGCTCAGGGAACCAAGATAATCATTTTATCTCCAATAGTTTCCGGCCAAAAAGGTACATACAACAGTCTTTTTAACCAACTGAAAAAAGAAGGTTTTGCCAGAGTCCGTATTGATGGAAAAACCTTGGAAATCGAAGAAGCAAAAGGGCTGGATAAGAATAAGAAACATAACATAGATGTGGTAGTTGACCGCCTTGTAGTAAAAGATAATATTAAAAACCGGATTGCTGATTCTCTGGAGCTGGCAATGTCCTTGTCAGGTGGACTTGTTAATGTGGACATCCCAGGCAGGGAGCCTGTTCTGTTCAGCGAAAAGGCCGCATGTATCAACTGCGGCATAAGTTATCCTGAATTTACACCCGCTAACTTTTCATTCAATTCTCCGCAGGGAGCATGCCCGAAATGTGGTGGTCTTGGTTCAGCTACTGAATTTGATCCGGATCTTATTGTTCCAAACCAGGAACTTTCTTTAAGGGAAGGAGCGGTTACTTTATGGGCAAACAGGAATACAGTACACTTTGCTGAATTTCTGGATGCGTTTACAATGCATTATGATGTTAATATATACACACCATATAAAGACCTTCCTGATCGATTTAAAAATGCTCTGTTATATGGTTCAGGGGATGAACCGATTACCTTCTACTTTGAACGAAACAATCGTCGCATTACTTATAAAAAAACATTTGAAGGAATTATTCCAAGATTAAAACGACGTTACATGGAAACAGATTCATACCAATCCAGGGAAGAAATCAGGCGCTATATGAATTTTCGCCCCTGCCCGGAATGCCATGGAGCTAAATTAAATAAAGAAAGCAGATCAGTTAAAGTGGGTGGACTTGCGATATTCGAAGTTAGTGCGCTTTCAGTGATAAAAGCCAATGCTTTTTTTAGGAAATTGCAACTAAAAGGCAAGAAAGAAATAATTGCCAAAAGGATTCTCAAAGAAATAATTGAACGGTTGGGTTTTCTTGAAAATGTCGGGCTTTCTTACCTGACGCTTGACAGATCGGCCTTCACACTCTCCGGCGGAGAGAGCCAGAGGATACGGCTTGCAACACAGATTGGGTCGAAATTAACAGGTGTTCTTTATGTCCTTGATGAACCGAGCATAGGCCTGCATCAGAGAGATAATCAACGTCTCCTGAATTCACTTTTACAGATGCGCGATCTTGGCAATACCGTGCTTGTTGTCGAACACGATGCACAAACCATATTAGCTGCGGATTATGTTATTGACATGGGCCCTGGCGCCGGCGTTAACGGCGGGCATGTTGTCTTTTCAGGAAGCCCCCAACAGCTTCAAAAAGATACTAATTCATTAACAGGCCAGTATCTGTCAGGACGAAAACGCATTGAAGTTCCATCCAAACGTCGATCCGTTCAAAGGGAAAAAGTTATCATTAAAGGCGCAGTTGAAAATAATCTCAAAAATATTGATGTTGAATTTCCGCTTGGCTGTTTTATATGCGTAACTGGTGTGTCAGGCTCAGGAAAATCAACGCTCGTTCTGGAAACACTATACAGAGCTCTTTCCCAGCATATCTATCATGCCAGGATACCGGCAGGCAAACACTCAGATATTCTTGGTCTCAAGTATATTGATAAGGTAATCAATATTGATCAGTCTCCCATAGGCCGAACTCCACGATCCAACCCCGGAACATATACGGGCGTTTTTACCTATATAAGAGAGCTCTTTTCAAAAACAACTGAAGCTCGCATGAGAGGATACAAGCCCGGCCGTTTTAGTTTTAACGTCAAAGGTGGAAGATGTGAAGCCTGCGGCGGTGATGGAATTATAAAAATTGAAATGCATTTTTTACCGGATCTGTATGTGACATGCGATGTCTGCCACGGCAAAAGATACAACCGTGAAACCCTTGAAGTCAGATATAAGGGGAAAAATATTGCCGATGTTCTTGATATGACGGTTAATCAGAGCCTCATCTTTTTTGATAAGATGACAAACATTAAATCAAAGCTCTTAACACTTGTTGATGTGGGCATCGGATATATCCGCATTGGCCAGCCGGCAACAACTTTGTCCGGCGGCGAGGCACAACGTGTCAAATTGTCACGCGAACTCAGCAAAAAAGGCACCGGCAGAACAGTCTATATCCTCGATGAACCAACCACAGGACTCCATATTGATGACATACAAAAACTTCTAACCGTATTAAACAGGCTTGTTGATGCAGGTAATACTGTAATAGTGATAGAGCATAATATGGATGTTATAAAAACCGCAGACCATATCATCGATCTTGGCCCGGAAGGCGGAGATGAGGGTGGATATATCGTAGGATGCGGCTCTCCCGAGAAGATAGCAAATATCGATAAATCATATACAGGACAATATTTAAAAGAATTTATGTAACTATTCAGCCACAGATTTACACAGATGAACGCAGATAGGTTGAAATATAAAGAAACCACAGATATTGTTCTTAGAAGTTTTTATGGCATTGTTCATCGCAAAGCATCAGAGTTTTATTTTCTTTGCGATTTTCTATGTCTTGAGCTTTATCTGCCGAAGGCAATAAAGCGTGCGGTGAATACTTGTAAATTATCAAAAGATAGGCCGAACTATTATAATAAAAAAATATCAGTGATGATCTGCGTAAATCGGCGGCAGAATAGTTGAGAATTTGTTTGATATAAACAAAAACAAGGTTGCGCCTTGTAAAACGCACAACCCTGTTTTATTTGTCTGTTATAATTTGTTATTCTACATTCTTAGTGGCCGGCTCCAAACAGCGCAGCAATAGCGCCTGCTTGTGGATGAGCGTAGATAAGAATCAGCGAAATAACCAGTGCGTAAATACACAGTGATTCAATCATAGCAAGACCGATCAGCATGGTAACAGTAACCTTGCCTGATGACTCAGGATTTCTTGCAATACCCTCAACAGCGGCCTTTAAACCAAGCCCCTGTGCAATACCGCAACCACAAGCTGCGATTGCGATCCCAAAACCAGCAGCGATTACGCTAGCGATAAAAAATTGTAATGCACCTGCTTCCATAAAATTTACCTCCTTTTATAATTATTATTTGCTTCTTTCATTATCCCATTAATGACAAGCAAATTGTTAATTAATATTTAATGACTACCAGATTAATGAGCATGTTCTACAGCGCTGGAAAAATACATGATTGAAAGTAAAAAAAATACAAATGCCTGAACCAGAGCAACGAAAATGCCAAGCGCCATTATCGGCAACGGAGCAAAGAAAAGACCGGCCAGCGCAAAAAGAATACCCAGCACAAGTTCATGACCCATCATGTTACCAAAGAGCCTGAATGAAAGCGACAATATTCGCGCCACATGACCGATAACCTCTATGGGAAATATAATCGGAATCATCCACCATACAGGCCCAAGAAAGTGTTTTATATATTTTACTCCATGAATCTTTAACCCAAAGATATGGGTTAAAACAACTACTACCAATGCGCATGAAAGGGTTGTGTTCAAGCTGGCGGTTGGCGGGTAAAACCCTGGTAAAAGACCGATAAGATTGCAAGTAGCAATATATAGAAATACAGTGGCAACTACAGGGAAAAAGAATCTGCCTTGTTCTCCGCTAACGCTGATCATAAATTCTTCCATTCCCGAGACAATGATTTCAAGTAAGTTCTGTGCTTTTAAAGGAACCATTTTTACGCCTTTTGCTCCAATAAACCCAACAACTATAAGCAAAATCATAACCACCCATGAATAAATAACATGAACATTTGAGTGTGCAAAATGTCCCAGGCCTATTAATTCAAACAGTTTGACAAAAAACAGATATGGATGTTCCACTTTAAAGTGCCTCCTTAAAAATAAGGTTTTTAAACTCGAACATGGTTGCAAGGATTATGCTTGCAACCACAACGGAAAGACCGAGAATAAGGCCTATTGGATCAACATAGTGCCTTGAAATAAGTACAAATATTATAAAAGCGCTTGCAAAAAAACGAACATAATATTTAGCTAAAATACTTCTAAGAGGAGAAAGGTTGGGAAGCATAAAAGCTTTTTTCAGTGACCGATATAACAGATGAAAATTAATTGTAACAATCAGCCCGCCCAAAATGATTCCCCTTGCAAAATCAGGCGCGGTATTAATCTTAATAAGGCCAACAACGCTTGCAATACAAAAGAAAACCCAGTTTGTCCGAACAACAAATTTAAAAATGCGCTGTTGAATATTCACAATATCAATATTTCCTAGTTTTTTTTATTGCGAGCCCAATATTTCTATATCCTGCAGCTATTCCTAACCCAAGAAAAATTAATGTTAACCATGGGGTTGTATCATACCGCCTGTCAAGATATACCCCAACAGCAAGACCGATAAAAATAGAAAGAGCTACCGATAGGCCAATGCTACTGTAATAGGCTAAGTCCTTAATAGAAGATTTAGTCTCGTTTTTCATGAAAAAGAAGACCTTGGGCTATACAAGCTCATGTTTATTTAAAAATAGTTAGCTATCATAAGATTAATATCAAGTCAACGTAAAAATAATTACTCAAGCTTGATGAAATCGTAAAAAGTCAAAAAACTCCCTCTCCCACTTGGCAACCTATTGATAAAATTAATCATAAAATGGAAATTCCTATACTATGAATTTATAGCGTCAGGTTGCTGTCTATAACCGTTCCTTTTTTAATAACAGCCTGTGATTTGCCTGCATTCATTATTATAACATTACCTTTAATGATTACGTCTTTTTCAAAACGAACATCCCCCTTAATAGTTAGAGATTCGCAGTCAACAAGAGAAGGGACCCCGTCTATAAGGAATCTTTCATTAAGAAAATCACCGGTGCCGTAATATTCAGGATCAAGATTTATCTTTATCTCATCTAATTTTCTTTCCGGGTTTAAAATCAGAGACTGTTCTTTTGATAAAATATAACAGTCAGAACGCACAGCCAGCAAGTCGTTGCAATTTTTCACAGGGGAAAAACGTGATCTGGGCACACAAATTGCCGTGGCGCCTTCAAAAAGTGATATGGCAGATCCCATTGCAGTCTCAACCTGGTACACTTCAGGGGTGGATGCATCCACCGGGTCAAGCGTCTTTGGGTTTAAGATCATAGGAAGCCTTATGGTTCCAAATTTGTTTATCAGATCCAGCAAAAAATGCAGGTTAATCCAGATGTTGTTTGTGTTGAAATACCTGTATCTGCTTATATCTCTAAAAGCATCCAATTCATCTTTTGGGCACTGGGCTGCTTCACGCAAAATCAAATTGCCGTTTTTATGTCTGGCAATATGCCCTCCCTTTAAATCGCTTGGAGTTCTTTCGGCGACTTCCATCATAAACGGAAACCTGTGCTCGGCAAAGTACCCAAGCAGTGATGCATCCATTGTAGCTCCCAGATTATCCGAATTGGCGATAAATGCGTATATTATCCCTTTATCAAGGAGATGTTGGAGTGTTTCGGATGTATAAAGAGCTGTATAGACATCGCCATGACCGGGTGGATTCCACTCCATGTCTGTATTTTGCGGCCAGGTTGCAGGCCCAAACCCTTCACCAAGTATTTTTGGGAATTTGTGCTGAATAAATATTATGGGAAAGCTGTGCGGATTTATTCGTGCTAAAGCGGAAAGTGTATCCTGATGTGTGCTAAAGCTGTTCATCAAAGACAGCATGACATTGCTTGCCTGCGCCTGCTTTAATACTATTTCAAGAAAGCTTTTGCCGTTTTTTGCCCTGATAATCGATTTGGGCTTTGTAAGACCCATAGTAGTGCCAAGCCCGCCGTTTAGCATTATCATCACGGCATTTTTTAAGACTTTTTTACCTGCATCAGCATACTGGCCGATATTATCAGCGCTTTCAATTTCGTCCGCATTCAGAGGCTTTATATCCTTATCAAACACAAGGCCTGTTTCACCGGCAACCACCTTTTTATAATAATAGGCAAATGTATTAATAACAACCTGCGGCAGTCCCTCTTTTTCCATCTTTACAATAAAGAATTGCAGGTGCTTTGGCATGCTGGATTGCTTCATAACAGACGCTCCATGATAATTTAAGGTTTCTCGTGACTACTCACGTAGTTACAGTTCCTCTATCCATCTCATCGCGTCTTCTGCTCTACCGTACTGAACGTCGGTTATGGCCTTATAGAACCTGTTTGCCAAAGGCCCTACTTTGCCGCCACCTATGGTTATGACCCTCTCATCATATTTCATTTCACCAACAGGCGAAATAACCGCTGCTGTTCCTGTCCCAAAAATTTCCTGTAATTTCCCTGAGTCATGCGCATCTATCAGTTCATCTATGCTGAGCTGCCTTTCACTAACCTTTATATCCCATTTTTTTGCCATTGTTATTACAGAATCTCTGGTAATACCCGGCAGAATGCTTCCGTTTAACGCAGGGGTTACCAGCTCATCATCTATGACAAAAAAGATATTCATAGAGCCAACCTCTTCGATATATTTCTGATGAACGCCATCAAGCCACAGCACCTGAGTATAACCATGCTTGTGGGCTTCTTCGCCTGCATACAGACTTGCCGCATAGTTTCCGGCTGTTTTGGCCTCGCCTATTCCGCCTCGGACAGCTCGAACATGATTCTTTGTCACCCATATTTTAACCGGGTTAAAACCTTCGGCATAATATGCGCCCACAGGAGAAAGAATTATAAAAAAACGATATGTCTGCGAGGCGCATACACCCAGAAAATGGTCTGTTGCGATAATTGTCGGCCTTATATACAGAGAGGTTTCCGGCGCGCTGGGAATCCAGTCTTTTTCCAGTGCAATTAACTGTTTCATGGCATCAAAGACAAAATCCTCATCAAATTCAGGGATACAAAGCATTCGACAGGATCGGTTCAGCCTCTTGAAATTATCTTTCGGCCTGAAAAATCGGACAGCGCCCGAATCTGTTTTATAAGCTTTCATCCCTTCAAATACCGACTGTCCGTAATGAAGTACTGCTGTTGCGGGATCCATTTCAATAGTGGTATATGGTTCAATCCGCGGATTATGCCATCCATTATCATGGTCATAATCCATGTTAAACATATGATCAGTAAATATTTTTCCAAAACCGAGATTCAAATCATCTGGTTTGGGTTTAAGTATGTCGGATTTTGTAATTGTCAGCTGCATTTAACCTCCATGACATTATCAAAATTAGTTCCAGAGCATAAGCCCTGTATTATTATCATAGGTTCTTTCCATTGGTTTGCCTGTTAATTCCTGAAGATTGATTTCACCGGCATAAATAATAGTTTCGGGGAAAAGATGCCCGCCGATTGTTTTCCCATGTTCATCGGTAAGAAGAATATGAGCATGAATAAAGGGTTTGCCTTCCTTTAGCGAAACATTGCCTGTACAACTTACGATTTCAAGGGCTGCTTTTTCAGTAAATGTGACATAAACCTGCTGCTTTTGGTCATATACGCCTATTGTATATGATGAAACCGCGCCGATAACTGAAAATACAGCCATCTGAATTGAGGCTTTTTTGCAGAATTCCTCAATGGAATTTATCAAATCGCCGCCATGAGAAAAACGGCCTGCAAAAATACGTCCCCGCTGAAATTCAAAACAGGAAAGTTCCTTCATCGCAATATCCTGACCCGAACATGCCGGAATATAAAAAATGTTGAATAAATTTTTGGCTTATTGTTAATTTTTAAAAATTATAGCAAACTTATGTTTAAATCAAGATTTAATTCATCAGTCTGTTTTTCATTTCCCTGACCTATGACCTTCACCAACCTCAAACTAATTGTGGTCGTGCTAAATATTTTGGTTCATATTTTTTAATTTTTTTCATCACTATTTGAACCTTCTTCCAAAAGGCGGGCAATCCTGACCTGACAGCTGTTTTTCTCTTGAGGAAACCCTTATGGTTCGCACAAAAACAAGTTCGCTCTACTCACAATTAGAATAATGAAATATTGGGTTTATATTCCAACTCATTCTCATTGAAAAACATCGCGATTCATGAGATAAACAATTTATGAATCGAAAGAATACCAGCATTTCAACATTCCATATGGGTGGCTTAAATCTACGGCCATTAGAATAACTGTAAATTCAAAAAGTCGTAGAGATTCAAAAAAGGGGAGCTTTTAATAACATGACTGAGGTTGATATCATCATATCCAACGGAATGGTGCTTACGATGGATGAAAATGACACTGTAATTGAAAACGGAGCCATTGCAATTGACGGTAAAAATATCGTTGCAGTTGGCAAATCTGAAGAAATAAAGGCAAATTATATGTCCGGGGAAGTCATAGATGCAACAAATCATCTGATTATGCCCGGTCTTATCAATAGCCACACCCATGCCGCAATGACCTGTTTCAGAGGAATAGCGGACGACATTGAACTGATGGACTGGTTAAACGATTACATATTTCCTGCCGAGGCTAAAAATGTGAATACAGAACTGGCCTTTTGGGGAAGCCTGCTGGCATGTGCAGAAATGATTAAATCAGGAACAACAACATTCTGTGACATGTACATTTTTGAAGACGAAACAGCAAAGGCTGCAAAAGAAGCCGGCATGCGATGCCTTCTTGGAGAGGTCCTCTTTGATTTTCCGTCTCCCAATGTTAAAACACCTGCCGAAGGTTTGGAATATACCAGAATGCTCATTGAAAAATGGGCGGATGATCCGCTGATTAACATCATGGTCGAACCCCACTCATTATACACATGCTCTCCTTCTCTTCTTATAGATGCCAAGACTTTGGCTGAACAGTACAACGTTCCGATTGCCACCCATTTTCTGGAAAACAAAGGAGAAGCAAAACAATTAAGAAAAAAACTTGGCAAAAAAGCAACTAATTTTCTGAAAGATATCAATTACCTTGATGAGCATTTTTTTGCCTTTCACTGCGTCTGCATGGATGAAGAAGATATAAAAATCTTTGCGGACAGCGGATGCAAAGTCGTTCATAATCCTGAAAGCAACATGAAGCTTGCCTCCGGTGTTGCCCCTGTAACCAGCATGTTAAACCATGGCATTGTCGTGGGGCTTGGAACTGACGGGTGTGCCAGCAACAATAACCTCGACATGCTGCAGGAAATGGACACGGCGGCCAAGCTTGAGAAGGTTGGACGTCTTGATCCAACAGTCATGTCTGCCCATACTGTTACACATATGGCGACTTGTAACGGCGTACGGGTCCTTGGGATGGAAAATATTGCAGGTTCTCTAAAAGCCGGGATGAAAGCGGATATTGTTACCATAGACTTGAACAAACCACACCTTACCCCGATGTATAATCCTTTTTCTCATCTTGTTTACGCTGTGAATGGGTCTGATGTAACCACGGTTATCATAAATGGGAAAATTGTTATGAAAGACAGACAGCTTTTAACGATTAATGAATCCGAAGTTATGAAAAGTGTTAATAAGATAGCTCTTGGAATCAAAAAAAGCCTTGGGATCGGTTGATTATGAATCGAGGCCTTTCTTTTTGATATTATTGTGAATTTTATTAAATTTACTAGTAATTATTCAGCCACAGATTCACCCCAATACCATCTGCTGGAGCTACGGGGCCGGCACAGATGAACGCAGATAGTTTAAATACAGTAATCACTCAGGCACAGAGTGGCAAAGGCACAGTGGCACAAAGAAAAATAAAAACATATAGAGATTTGCGGGCCCGGCAAAAATCAATTACTTTAGGCAAGCCAACTATGCGCCTCTGTACCTGAATAGTATAAAATTTGTATATAATAACTCAAGTTTCGCACCCTTTAATTTAGCCAAAGCGTTAGACGGCAATGGATAAAAATAAATTTTAAGGCGAAATATACTGCCTGTGGTTTTTACAACGGCGCCAATCAATTAATATAAGATTGAT
>JAFCZU010000292.1 GCA_019314185.1 Deltaproteobacteria bacterium
CTGCGCAAACGCTGAAAAACAGGAGTATCCACCAATTCCAGTTCAGTATCTGTCAGCCAGATATATCCGTAGATGGGATCTCTGATTCTGTGTGTCGGGTTGAGTAATTGCTGCATAAAAAATAATTAATTACAATTTTAACAATCTTTTGTTATTATTCAGCCGCAGATCTTCGCTGATTATCGCAGATCTTTTTTCTTTTATTATCATATACGAATCTTTTAAATTCCGGTTTTCTGCCAAAATTCAATAATAGGCCAACTTCAATATTTGTTGCCTTCAGATAATTGATTAATTGAGCTTCATGCGCAGAAACGAGTGTACGAACTGCTTTTAGTTCAATGATTACTTTTTCGTTTACAATCAAGTCTGCCTTAAAATCTCCTACCTCTTTACCTCGAAAAAATACAGAAATATTTTTCTGCCGTTCAACATACAGGCCATATCCGGTCAAAACCATATACAAGGCGCTTTCATAAACAGATTCCAGAAATCCATCACCAAGCTCATTATAAACTTCATAAAAACTTTTAAGGATAGTGTTTGTAATTTCTTTGTATTTAAACTTTTCTGTGTCCATTTGTATTTTTTTGCCACGGATTTACGCGGATTAACACTGATTATTTTAAAAGATTAAAGACTAAGAACAGCGCTGTGTTTTTTGTATTTAAACCTATCTGTGTTTATCTGTGTTAATCTGCGGCTGAATTTATTTTTATGACTATCTATGGCCCATGAGCAGGTTCTCAAAATACTCAATAGTTTTTACCAGCCCATCTTCCAGTTTAATCTTCGGTTCCCAGCCCAGTTCCTGTTTTGCCAGGGTAATGTCCGGTTTTCTCTGTTTCGGGTCATCACTGGGGAGAGGCTCGTGGATAATTTTTGATTGGCTGCCGATAATATCAATCACTTTTTCCGCCAGTTCCAGGATGGTGAATTCATCCGGATTGCCCATATTCACCGGCCCTGTAAAACCGTCTCTTGAATTCATCATCCTGACGAACCCATCGATCAGGTCATCCACATAGCAAAAGCTGCGGGTCTGACTGCCATCACCGTAAACTGTTATATCTTCATTTTTCAGCGCCTGAACAATGAAATTGGAAACGACCCGTCCATCATTCGGATGCATGTTGGAGCCATAAGTGTTGAAGATACGCACCACCTTGATATCAAGATTATGCTGGCGGTGATAATCGAAAAACAGGGTTTCAGCACAGCGTTTGCCTTCGTCATAGCAGGAACGGATGCCGACAGAATTTACCCTGCCCCAATAGCTTTCCGGCTGGGGATGTACTTCCGGGTCGCCATATACTTCGGATGTTGACGCCTGTAGAATCTTCGCCTTAGTGCGTTTTGCCAGTCCCAGCATATTGATGGCGCCATGCACGCTTGTTTTGGTGGTTTGCACAGGGTCAAACTGGTAGTGAATCGGGCTTGCAGGACATGCCAGATTATAAATCTCATCCACTTCAACATAGAGCGGAAAAGTAATATCATGGCGGATCACTTCAAAATAGGAATTATCCATGAGATGAGCGATGTTTTGTTTGTCCCCGGTATAGAAGTTATCAACGCAGATGACTTCATTGCCAAGGTTCAGCAGTTTTTCACAGAGATGGGAGCCGAGAAAGCCTGCTCCGCCGGTTATTAGGATTTTTTTCATAATTTATGGTCCTGTTATATTTTTTTAGCTTCCATATAGAAAGATTCCCAGCTTCGTTCTTCATTATCCTTGAATAATTTAGAATCCGTCCCTTCCTTGAATCCAACTTCCTGAATATTCGTAAAACCTGCTTCTTTTAAAAACCTGGATAATAATTTATTATCCCATACAGACAAATGTATCCAATTTTGGGTCAGAGATCGAACAGCCTCGCAGCCTGTGGGCCACCGTTTAAAAGTCTCGTTTACCTGTTCCCCAGAATAATAATCGACATATTTTGCAAGGTCAGGAACACTTATTCTAAGCCAAGCTCCTTTTCTCATAGTTCTATAAAGTTCTTTGAGTAAAGATAAAGCCTGATTTGGATATAAATGTTCGAGAGTGTGCTCAGAAAAAACGCCGTCCCAGACATTGTTATCGCAGTTCAGCGGATAACGTAAATCAAGCATCCAATCAGGTCGATTTTTATGTTTTTTCCAAAATTTTATACCAGAGTAAAAGTCAGCATTTACCCATCCATCAAATTTATTAGAACCGCAGCCTAAATGTAATAAATTGTTATCATTGGAGAATTTAGGCTTCTTATTCATTAATAATCTACCATAAAGACTAATGAATTCAAATCTCAGTAAGCCTTTAACATTTAACTGGTATTTTGTACTGTAAATACTATGATCATTATTGTTACTGTGCAGACTCATAGCTATTTTTTCCTTAATGCAACAAGGTTTTGATATCCACAAATTTCATGCATAGTAGGATTATATTCTTTTAATGGAAGTAATTCATTTGGCAATAAGCGATTTATTGTATATTTTTCTTCTAATATATCAAAAAAATCTTTCATAAAGATTCTGGACGTGGAATTAATTTGTGTAAATTCAAACTGTATAGCCTCAATAATATTATTATTTAATGCTTCCCTTGAACCTTTAAGTACGGCAAGTTCGTTTCCTTCCACATCTATTTTTAAAAGCTCTATTTTTTTTATATTAAATTCATTTACTATGTTATCAACTGTCGTAACATCAACTTCATGGCAAGTGCTTTCCTTTCCATGTACTTTTTCTATTACATCAGGATATAATGAAGCATGACTAGAGCCGTCTTTTTCTTTGTAATCATAAAGTAATAATTTCCCGTTTTTGTCAGAAAGTGCTTTATTGATAAATGTAATCTGGTTATCATTTATATTTTTTTGCAAACTTATAAATGTTTTTGGATGAGGTTCAAAACAGAATATTTTTACATTTTTATTAATATTTTTACACAGTTTAGTATATTCACCTTTATTAGCCCCGATATCAAACACAACAGGATTTTCAATTTTATTTAAATAGTTTTTTAAAAAACTAAATTCCCCGCTTATATTTAAATTTTGATAATTATAAATTCCCAATCCTCTTAATCCAAGACTTATTAACAACGTATTCATTTTTGTAAATTTGACTTTAGCAAAAAAAAATGCATACCAATAGAGTGCTTTTGTTAATAATTTCACTTTTTTACTCCTATAAAGGACAATGATTTTGTTTTCATCAGAAAAGTTTTTCTTGTTTTTGAATTTATAGCATCGAAAAAATAAGCAGCCAACAAATTCGCAAGCAATGTACCAATAGCTGCTCCATTGATATGCAAAATAGGTATAAAAATTAAATTAAATATCACATTTCCAATTGCTCCAAGGAAAGTTCTATAAAAAGATAATCTTATAAAATTTTCAGTAAGAAACCACTTCCCGCTAGCTACCCCTAAAAACACAAACACCCCTGCCCAGATATGAATACTCAAAACCCCTGCTGCCGGGGAAAAAGCCTCCCCATACAAAACTCTGATTACCCAGGGCGCGAGAAAGGTTGTTGGCAGGGCAATAGCCACCGCAAGCCACACCATAAGATCGTAGAGTTTCTGTAATCTTTGATAATAAAGCGCTTCACTCTGTTTTTTGGCGTTGATAATAGCCGGAAAAACAGACGAGGTAATTGCCATTGGTACAAAATACCATGCTTCACTCAATCTTACCGCAGCCGCATAATGTCCTACCTGTTCCGCATCCAGCATCTCCTTAATCATAACCTGGTCAATTCTCAAATAAATCGAAACTGCTATACCTGATAATATTAGCGGCCAGGAATCCTTTAATAATATTTTTGCCGTTTGCCAGCGCCATTTCCAGTGCCACACCTTTCCGGTATTCTTCAGATACACGGCAGTCAATCCAACGCTATGCACCACTGCATCGAACAGAAAGACACACGCAAAATATACAAGAGGGGCTGATATCCAGATAAGAATAAGTTTGATTATGGAAGAAACTACAAGCTGAACAAGTTGAACATACACCACAAACTTGGATTTAACCTCTGCCTGATAATTAAAATCAATGACATTAAAAGCCTGGAAGATGACGCCAAATGCGATGATGACAATCAGGATGTTTGTTTGGGTATCATTGTTAGTAAACGGGATTGCGGCGGCAATGCCGATCCACATCAAAACTGCGCCGCCCGCTTTAAGCCAGAAGGCTGTGCCAAGCAGTTCATCCCTGCGATCAGGAGTCTTGACCAGCTCCCGCACCATGATGCCGTCAAGCCCCAGGGTTGCCAGCGCAGTAAACAGACCGGCAAAGCTGCCCGCATAGCTCAAAAGCCCGAAACGCTCCGGCCCGAGATACCGGGCAACATAGACGCCGACAAAGAGCGCAACGACCATGCTCAATATACGGTGCCCCATGAGCCATGAGGTATTGGCAAAATAGCGTCTGAAGCCGCATTCAGTTCAATAATTTTTGGGGCAATAGACGTTGCCACTATTTCGTTATAAGACGTTTGCATAACTCAAAACTTTCTTTACGATTTTATTTTTTCATTAAATTCGGGTTGAGATACCGCACTAATCAATTTTTGTTTTAGTCCCTCCCATAGTGGGGGTGGGGACGCTGGCAGGTTTGTAAGGTTATTCACGTTTCTGCCCCAGAAGACTGTACGCG
>JAFCZU010000699.1 GCA_019314185.1 Deltaproteobacteria bacterium
TTATCCTTACAATTATTCAACATAGCCTGCCCTGTGAAATCATGTTTGCTTTTATTTAACTGGGGTCAACTACGTTCTTCAGTTCAATTACCACATTAACTTATAAACTGATGTACGTCCCGAAAGTCCGTCCCGCAAGGCTGATTAGTTTCACTACCAAACAACGTTGCCTCCTGCGTTTCGCTATAAAAAGCCCCTTTCCACTCGTTTGTTCCAAAAATGCTATCTAACTTTGCTTCCCACAAAGCGGGTATTTTACCAGCATCTTTTTTAAGAAGTCTATTTACACCAATACCAAAAGGAAAAAGATACCATAAATCTATAGCTTCTGTGTTTGCAATGGCTTTGATTGTTTCCCAATTAACCTGCATTCCATAGGGATCAAGAAATAATACAGCGCGGTTATTTTGCCACTTAAGCAATTCTGTAAAATGTTTTCTTGATTTTTCAATAAAGATATATTTGTCAAATTCCGGTTTAATCTCCAAAGCAATTCGGGCAGAGCCTTTTGAATATGCTTCAATCTTTCTTCTGTCCAGCTACCTTCGAATTTATGTGTTTCTATCATTTGGATTTTTTCTTTTGTTTTTAGGCTTTTCCAATTTATTCATAGTTCACAATTAATTTCCTTCCACAATTTTGATCTTGGAGTGTATAGAGATGCATTAAACTTTCGCGGTGAAGAAAAAATAAGTTGATAAGTTTAATGCCCCTATTTGCCTATTTTCCTTGCAAGTTCGTCTTTTAACTTTCCTAACTTTTTTGCTCCACTATTTTTTACACTATCCCACAGCTTTTCCCATTCATCTTTGTGCCGTCGTGGATTTTGATCCGCTTGAATAAATACAAGAAGCAAACAGGTAAACTCTTCAGGGTAAAGAGAAGAAAAATCGGTCTTCAAAAGTTCTTCATAAAATGGGTAACCACTATCAAGACTTGAAGGGGCAAGCTTGACTGCTTTTTTTACAGCTTTCGTAACAATCTGATATGAATATGGTATTAATTCCCAAAACTTAAAACGTTCTGTATTGCCGTCTGGTAATGTAAGATAGCGTTGGCGTTCGCACCAATCCCAGTATGGAATAATTGTTGTGTTCCAAAAACTTTCTGCGATAGGTTTTTTGGCTCTATCGAGATGCAGTTGCCACATTGCTAAAATATTTATGCGTCCTTCTCGATCTATTAGTAATGTGAACTTTTTCAAATCAGATATTTCGATGTCTTTAAACCAAATAAGGGCCGCCACATGAGTAGTTAATCCTTTTTGTTCCTCTTTTCCAAACTCTTTATAATGTTGCGCTGCATCCAAGAAATAATCATCAAAAAGTTTGCTTAAATAGCGTGACAAAGTGCTATTCCATAAATATCCAGACCAAGCAATCAAAGCCATTTCTTTATTGGTAGCCCAATTAAATGCTGGAACCAGCTTTTTTTTTGTCCAATCTGGCACAATAGCTTCAAACCAGCTTAACCATCTGCCAAGGACACATAAACCATAGCGCGTTCCATAGTCATAATTATCAATTGTAAATTCAAAAAATCACCATAAGGGTGATTTGCTGCCCTTTGAATCCATTCAACCGGGTCACCTTTTTTTTCTCTTTCATAATCGAAAGGTTTAAATATGCTTGCCAATCTATTCAGAAGATTACCAAAAAAATTAAGCCCCGCTTTATATGTTTTTTGCCAGTTTTGTAGAAGGCCGGGGAGACTCGTCCAGAATTTTGCAACAGGTCTTTTTTTAACCATTTTCTGAAATATATTTACCAAACGATTTACCTGCTCTAAATTCCACTCAGCTTTTTCTTTTTCATTGGTTGATCGGAGCCCCCATATAATATGATTAATTGTATCTTCAGGAAGCTCTGTGATAATATCATTTAAATGTTCGAATAATTCGAGGGCCCACTCAGGATACTGAAGGCATGCAGCACCGACAGTATTACAGAAATCGCTCCGCCTCCTTTCCCATGGCCCTTCGTAATCTCTGAGCATTAAGGCAACTTCTTTTGGTGCTTTTGAATGTATATCTTCGATAGTAAATGGATTTTTATGCCGTTCGCTATAAACTGGATTTTCTATATCCGCATCACTACCTAATTCCCACTTTGGATATTTTTCATTAATTTCCTCAAGGTACTTTTCCCCTCTTTTAGTCAATTCAATTCCTCGCTTTTTTAAGTATTCCAACATAGTAAATACCCTATGTTCTGTATACCTCTTATCGTCCTCAGAATCTTTACCTCTTGAAAGGGGTGGGCCGATCAAGACATAATCAATAAGTTTTTCCTGATGTTCAGGCGAGCTTTCGTATAAACTTTTCAATAATCGCATTGCCTCATGCTTTGTCTCGCTTTTCCAAAGTTTATCCTGTTCTAAAAGAAA
>JAFCZU010000041.1 GCA_019314185.1 Deltaproteobacteria bacterium
TGTGTAATTTGCCTCAGCGCCGACAAAAGGAAGCATAACCGACCATGCCTTGGTGATATCGGCATCGGCCTGGGCCAGTGTCTCTTCAATAAGGTGAATATCCGGATTTCTCTCCAGTGCGATGTTGATGCAGTCTGTTAATGATAGATGGAGTTTTCCATTTTGCCTGAAGGGCAAAAGCATCTCGGTGCCTGAATGAGATATCCTGCTGCCGAGACCGAAAACAGCGCTGAGTTGGCTGGAAAAAGATCCGTCATCCATTGGACGGTTTTGCGCGGACATGGCCTCCGATACCTTTGGAAAAAAGTCAGCCCGTGCACTTTTTTGCTCCTCTATGGCCTCTTTGATAATGGTATTGTTGGCCGTGGCTATCTCAATAGCCTTGTCTAAGGTCAATGTGGTAGGTTCAACATCCGTAGCGGAGGCGATAACGGCCAAAGAGAGATAAATGGTTAAACCCGCCGTTATTATTAAGGTAAATAATTTATGCACTCGCATTGAGACCCCGCTTCTCGGGCATCAGGCCATAGAAGCCATAGAAAAGGATATTCATCAATTCATCGAGATAGTGCTCAATCCGCTCTTCGCTCTCCTGAACCAACCAGTTAAGCTCGAATCCCCTCAAGGCATGGCCAATGGCAGTGGCTGCCAAGGGGACATTGTTAAGACGAAAAATACCTTTTTCCACCCCTTCCTCCAGGATAGCGCGAATGATATTCACCTCCCGCTCGAAAAGTTCATTGCGAATGCTCTTAGCGCTGGGCAAGAGCTTTTCTATCCCCTCCCGATCCAGATTCAGAATATTTATTGCCTCGCGCATGTATCGAAACTTAGCTTTAGCGAAGGCAATCACCTTATCGCCAGGCAAGATCTTTCGATCTACTGAAGATGATATTTTTTCTACTATCTCGTTTGCTTCCCGTCGGAGAACTTCCAGGTAAACACGCTCTTTGCTTCCGAAATAATTATATATGGTCGCCTTTGCAACCCGCGCTGCACGTGCGATTTCATCAAGAGTAGTTTTTTGGGGACCATAACGGCCAAACATTTTATTCGCTGTAATGAGTATCGATTCCGCCTTTTCCTCTTTCATGTTTCCTTCACTCGCCTGTACGTTTAGACTATTTTCGTTTTAAAGTCTAAAAATAAGCGCAAAAAAATATATTGTCAACAAATATATACATCATTTTTAATTGACCAACGCTTAATACTTTGATATAAAATAACATAAATTTGTGGGGATGTAGCTCAGTTGGGAGAGCGCGGCGTTCGCAATGCCGAGGTCAGGGGTTCGAGCCCCCTCATCTCCACCATATTCTTTGTTTCCATCCAATCAAGATATTTCATTATCAAACAGGCAAACCGGAGTTTTTCAAAGGTATCCATATGAGCGCAAATATGAAACGTATAGTTGAAGTTGAGCGAAAGACAGAAGAAACAAGTATATGTATTGAATTGAATATAAACGGTAAAGGCACGCACAAAATATTTTCGGGTATCCCATTTTTTGATCATATGTTAACCCTCTTTACTGTTCACGGTTTTTTTGATTTGTCTTTATCCGCCAATGGAGATCTGGATGTTGATTTTCATCATACGGTTGAGGATATCGGCCTTGTATTAGGTGAAGCATTCAATAAAGCTCTTGGTGACAGAAAGGGTATAATTCGGTACGGTCATGCTGTTATACCAATGGACGATGCTCTGACCTTTGTTACAATCGATCTGTCAAACCGCCCCTTTCTCGTTTATAATATTCCTGATATTACGAAGATCAGAGGAGGCTCTTTTGATATTTGTCTTGCAAAAGAATTTTTCAGGGCATTTGCAAATAAAAGCGGAATGAATCTGCATATAAATGTGTCTTACGGTGAAAATGAGCATCATATTATTGAATCGATTTTCAAGGCTCTTGGGAGGGCATTGGATCAGGCTGTTTCTTTTGATGAACGTATAACAAATGTTTACTCAACTAAAGGTTTATTATAAAGGGATTGAGGGATTAAAATCAATAGAATACCTTCAATTTCTAAATTTCTAAATTCAAGAGGCTTGAGCGAAGGAATAATTACAATATGCAAAAATTAAAACAAGGATTCTTAAAGGCTATCTTGTTTTCCGTCAGTTTTTTTATTGTAACATCATTATTGTTTGCATGTAAATCAAGTGTGCCTGTTCGTGAAACAGTAGCTCCGCCTTCAATTAATGGAAAACTCCTGATCTTGCCGTTTAAAGACATGTCGGCGATTTATGGAGAAAATGTTAGTCTCAGGTGCCCTTTATGCGGCAATGTTTTTTTGACAGGTGAAGTGGCTGAAGGTGCTGATACTGTTTTGACAAATCGTCTAATTTCTTTGATCTCAGATCGTAATGATGTTGAGCTGATACCTCAGGATAAGGCACATGGAGTTCGGTCAAAACTATTATTTGGGGATAGAGGCAGTTTGTCTGAGCTGGGTCTGATAGTAGAAACAGGGAAAGCTCTTGGCGCTGATGCGGTGCTGGCTGGTTATGTTTATCGTTTCAGAGAACGGATAGGAACCAGGTATGCTGCTGATTTGCCAGCATCTGTTGCTTTTGATGTTCATCTTGTTGATGCGGCAAATGGTCGTATTATGTGGATTGGTCATTTAGATGAAACGCAGCAACCTTTGAGCGAAAATCTATTAAAGTTGGGTGCTTTTATCAAAAGAAAAGGCGCATGGATTACCGCCGAGGATATAGCTTCTTCCGGTCTTGAAGAAATATTGAAAAAATTTCCTGCAATTACAGGTCATTAATTACCAATTAAACATTTCGTAAATTCTATTATTCCAGTTACAGAGCTAAATTCAAACATGATTATTATTCCAGCGGTTGATATAAAAAATGGCAGATGCGTGCGGCTCTTTCAGGGGCGTATGGATTCGGAAACGATTTTTTCCAACGATCCCGCTGCAATGGCAAAAAGATGGGAGGAGGAAGGAGCGGAAATAATCCATATAGTCGATCTGGACGGAGCGTTTGAAAAAAGTCCGCAGAACCTGGATGCCATTAAAAGCATTGTTGAAAGTATTCATGTGCCTGTTCAGTTAGGCGGCGGAATCCGGAATATGGATACTATTAAATTGTATGTTGATATAGGAATTAAAAGGGTTATTATTGGGACAGAAGCAATAAACAATCCCCAGTTTGTAATCAATGCCTGCAAAAAATTTCCGGATCAGATAGTTGTGGGAATAGATGCCCGCAACGGATTGGTAGCAATAGAGGGGTGGACCCAGACAACTCAAATCAAGGCTGTTGATTTAGCAAAAAAGTTCGAAGATTGTGGTGTTGTAGCGATAAATTTTACCGACATACGCAGGGATGGGATGCAGACTGGAACGAATATTGAGGCAACAAGACGTCTTGCAGAGGCTGTATCTATACCTGTAATTGCTTCGGGCGGTGTTTCAACAATTGAGGATATAAAGAATTTATTACCACTGGAAGAAGCAGGAGTAATCGGGGTTATTACCGGTAGAGCATTATATAGCGGAACACTGAATCTTAAAGAGGCAATTGAGGTTTCAAAAAAATAAAGTAATAGTTTACCTTTGAATTGCAAAAGCAAGCGCATCCCCATATAAACATATTCCCCCTTTGAGTATCATTTTAATCCACAGATTACATAAACTACACAGATCTTTCGTGAGTTATTAGTTTAAATTGTGAAAAATCAGATACACGACAGGCTATTGTGTCGCGGGGTAGTTCATTGAAAATTGATGGGGAATTAGGGTAAATTATTCTTGACATAAATATAATATATAATTAAATTATACGTTTAACATAATTAATGGGGTTGTTTTAATAAAGTTACTTTATTTCATTCTATATTGTAGGAACTTTCTATTATTGCCAGTATCAAGTAGTCTTTTATGTATCAGAAGTGGAGGATAAGTTTCTTGGCGGTTTTTATTCCCGAAGATATAATTGTAGATATAAAAAATACAGCCGATATTGTTAGTATTATTTCGGAAGTAGTGATGCTTAAAAAGGCGGGTAAGAATTACCTTGGACTTTGTCCGTTCCATTCGGAAAAGACACCTTCCTTTACTGTAAGTCCCGGCAAACAGATTTTTCATTGTTTTGGGTGTGGCATCGGGGGAAATGTTTTTACTTTTATAATGAAGCAGAACGGCATTTCATTCCCTGAAGCAGTCAAGATGCTGGCCACACGATATGGCATTGAGATTCCAACCCAAACCATGTCGTTGGAGCAAAGAAAGCGAATTGATGAAAGAGAGAGTCTGCTTGCAATAAACAGGCAGGCAATGGATTTTTTCGGTCAAGCCCTTCATGACAGCGTTTCAGGTGAAAAGGCAATGGCGTATCTTGTTAAACGGGGGATGACAAAAGAGATAATTGATAGATTTCATCTTGGATATTCATCGGAAGCCTGGGATAAGCTGGCAAATTGTTTTTCAAACAAAAAAGTTTCGCAAGGACTTGTTGAAAAGTCCGGCTTGGTTGTTAAAAGAAAAAACAAAAACGGTTATTACGATCGTTTCAGGGGCCGTATTATATTTCCAATTTTTGATACTGCTGCGCAGGTCGTTGGATTTGGCGGACGTGTATTGGATGATTCTCTGCCAAAATATCTTAATTCTCCTGAAACATCTCTTTATAACAAGAGTCGTTCGCTCTATGGTTTGCATATAGCGAAAAGTAAATGCAGGGAGAGTGAATTAGTTTATATTGTTGAAGGGTATTTTGATCTTTTAGCGCTTCATCAGCATGGCATACAAAATTCCGTTGCAACCCTCGGAACTTCACTTACTTCTGAACATGTGCGGATTCTTAAAGGATTTATCGGTAAATCCGGCAGGATTATTCTTGTTTATGATTCAGATGTAGCTGGAATAAAGGCTGCACGGCGAAGTATAGATGTGTTTGATAAAGAATATGTAGATGCAGGAATTGTCGTATTGCCTTCTGGATACGATCCGGATTCATATCTTTTTGAGTTTGGCTCTGAATCTTTTGCAAATACAATTAGTAAAGCAAAAGGAGTCATTTCTTTTCTCATAGATTCTGCTGTAAAAAAACATGGCTTGTCAACGGAAGGTAAAATTCATATTGTTTCGGACATGAAAGAACCGTTGGCTGTAATTAAGGATAATGTGGCAAGATCTTTGTATATCAAAGACATTTCTGAACTCGTTGGTATTGATGAATCAGCAATTTTGGAAAAAGTTAAAGAAGTATTTAAGGGAAAAAATGCACGAGATATGGCAGCGCAAAAACAACACCATGTTTATTCTCAAGATTCTTATGATTTATCTGCATTGAATATGGTTAATGGAAGTTCGCTTCAAACAGGGGGAAACAGAATAGAGAGACAAGTAATTGCAATGATGCTTCAGTTCCCACAAATATTGCCGGAAATAGGGGAGCGCAATGTTTTCGATCTTTTTGAGAATAATACATTAAAATCCATTGGCCTGTTTATTTTAAGCCACAAGGATTTGTTAAACAGAGGGGTTGCTGAGATTATATCTTCGATTGATGACATAGAAAAAAGCAACATTGTAGCCTCGCTGGCAATTGGAGATGATTTATGGGATCGTGATGGTTGTTTCAGGTTGATTGCTCAATTTGAGTTAAGTAGAAAGCGTCATGAAAAAACTTTATTACGGGAAATAAAGGCGGCTGAAAAAAATAATGACTATGAATTGCTTTTGCAATTGTTGAGAAAAAAGCAGATTCAAGCCAGGAGCTTGTCCGAAAAAACCTGATTCTATCGCAAAAGCGTGAGAAGCGGTCCAAATTTTCGGATAAGCTTTTTGAGAAAAAATAGATAACCGTGAGTATGTTGGAGGCATAAATCTATGGCAAAAAAATCAGATGCAAATCTAAAACGCGCAGTTAAAGTCAGCAGGAAAGCGTTGGCGGATAAGTCTGAAGTAAAGCAGAAACAAGCGGCAAAAGCAGGCAGGAAGATATTAAATGGTCTGATTTTAAAAGGGAAAAAGAAAGGTTATTTAACCTATGACGAAATTAATAAAGTATTAAATGATGATATATTCTCATCAGATCAAATTGATGAAGCTTTAATAACGTTTAATGATCTTAATATTGATGTTGTTGATAAAAATAAAGACGGAAGAGAAATTGATAGCAGGAGTAATGATAAAATATTTAAAGATAATATAGCTGCTGTTGAATTTGGCACTGTAGCCGATCCAGTTAAAATGTACTTGCGTGAGATGGGTCTTGTTACCCTTTTAAGCAGGGAAGAAGAGGTCGTGATAGCCAAGAAAATTGAATTTGGTGAGCTGGAGGTTTTAAGGGCATTAATTGATACGGAAATAGGTGTGGAATTTATTCTGGGGATAGGAAAACAGGTTGAAAATGGAAATTTTCGTCTAAAACATGTATTAAGAGATGTCGATGAAGGCGACACTTATATTGATGAAACGGTTCAGGTTGAAAGGTTTTTAAATACGCTAATTTTAATAAGAGAGATACATGATGAGACCATAGAATGTCGAGGCAGGCTGTTTTTGTCAGGTCTGAGCGCTGATGAACAAAGACGGATCAGGAGAAGTATTTCTCGACGGAATACTAAGATTTTTGATTTGCTTAAGCACTGGCGTTTTGAAGCTAATGTAATATATAATATCAGAACAAAAATCATAGAGTACATTGACTGGTTCGATACAGCGAATGCAAATATTGTCAGGTATGCGGATAAAGTAAATGTATTGGTTACAGAACTTCGTGATAATATAAAAACAGAGAAGATGTTTATTAAGTTGGCCTGTAGTCGTTGTGATTTATCAAAAGATGAGCTGGTTATTCTGTTTGTGGAGATTAAAAGGATTTCGAAGGAAATAGATGAAAAAGAAATCAGTATAAAATCTAACAGCAGAACTTTGAAGAGAATTATTACATGTGTTAAAGAAGGTCGTTTTAATGCTAAGAAGGCAAAGAGCGAACTGATCAAGGCCAATTTACGTCTGGTCGTCAGTATTGCTAAAAAGTATACCAACAGAGGGTTGCAGTTTTTAGATTTAATACAGGAAGGCAATATAGGTCTTATGAAAGCTGTGGATAAGTTTGAATATCGCCGTGGTTATAAATTCAGCACATATGCTACATGGTGGATACGTCAGGCTATAACGAGAGCAATTGCAGACCAGGCGAGGACAATCAGAATTCCGGTTCATATGATTGAAACAATAAACAAGCTCATTCGTACATCAAGAAGTCTGGTTCAGGAGCTTGGCCGCGAGCCTAAACCTGAAGAAATAGCTAAAAAAATGGAGATTCCGCTTGATAAGGTTCGTAAGGTTTTAAAGATTGCAAGAGAGCCTATTTCGCTTGAGACACCTATTGGTGAAGAAGAGGATAGTCATCTCGGTGATTTTATAGAAGATAAAAAATTTACGCTTCCTTCAGACGCTGCTGTAAATTTGAATCTTGCGGAACAAACAAGAAAGGTTCTTGCGACATTGACTCCTCGTGAAGAAAAGGTGTTGCGTATGAGATTCGGAATTGGCGAAAAGGCTGACCATACACTTGAGGAGGTCGGGCAGGATTTTACAGTAACACGTGAACGCATCAGACAGATAGAGGCTAAAGCATTGAGGAAACTCAGACATCCAACCAGAAGTCGAAAACTAAAAAGTTTTATTGAAACCTAGTGCTTGACAAAACTATATTCTAAAGTTAAATAAATATTTTTAATTGTGAGGGCCCATAGCTCAGCTGGCAGAGCCACCGGCTCATAACCGGTAGGTCCCTGGTTCGATCCCAGGTGGGCCCATACTTGATACCTGTCAATTCCTTCATTCGATTTTACGATCTTTATGCCTGCGACAATATCTGATATAATTAATTTGATAGAGTTTATTGCTCCTTCATTTCTGGCCGAAGAATGGGATAATGTTGGACTGCAGGTTGGTCAAAAGGATTGGCCTGTCAGAACTATACAGGTTGCTCTGGATCCTCTTCCAGATGTGGTGTTTGCTGCATGTAGTGAAGGCGTTGACCTTTTGATCACGCATCATCCCCTGATATTTCATTCGTTGAAATCTATCGATGTCAGCACTTCTGTTGGCTCAATAATCAGTATGGCTATTAGACACAGGATGGCGATATTTGCAGCGCATACCAATCTTGATAAGGTAGATGATGGTGTTAATGATGTTCTTGTCAGGAAGATTGGATTGAAGAATCTGAAAGCGCTGATAAAAGATAGAGAATCGGAAGCTTATAAGCTGGTTGTGTATGCGCCTGTTGAATATGAGTTGAAGGTTTTAGATGCATTGCTTGAGGCAGGTGCGGGAAAGATCGGAGACTATACATGTTGTTCATTCAGAAATGATGGAAAGGGAACATTTATGCCTGGATCTTCGGCAAAGCCTTTTGTTGGTGAGCTTAATGACATTTCTCATATAGATGAAGTCAGAATAGAAACCGTTGTGCAAAAGAATGATCTAAAAAGAATTATAGAGGATGTAAAGAAAAGCCATCCTTATGAAACTATGGCATATGATGTATATCAACTCTTGCCGTATGGAAACGTACCAAATGACAAGATACAGGGCCTTGGCCGGATTGGAGAACTTGAAAATACTATAGGGCTTGCATCTTTTGCGTTAGAGATAAAAAAAAGTCTTGGGATTAAAACCGTAAAAGTTGCAGGAAAACCGGATATGCCTGTAAAAAAAGTCGCTGTTTGCGCCGGCAGCGGTTCCAGTTTGATGGACAATTTTTTTTCATCGGGAGCCCAGGTTTATATAAGTGGGGATTTAAGATATCACGATGCCAGGGCGGCAGAAGCGGCAAGAGTGGGTCTTATAGATATAGGGCACTTTGTTTCAGAACATTTGATTGTTGAAAATCTTGCGCAGAGGCTTAAAGCGTTGCTGGTTAAAACAGGAATTGATATTGAAGTTAAAGCCTGTGGGCTTGAAACCGATCCTTTTTTTATTTTGTAAATTTCTATTTAATGATGGCGTTATAAAAAGTCTTTTGTGAACGACTTTGAGCATTTTGGGAAAAAAGCAATTAAGATGTTCATCGTTAAGAAATGCAAGCTGTTTGAGGCCGTTAGGCCGAGTTCTTGCATTTTAGATGAACATTTTAATTACGCCCAAAATGGTCATGGAGTGAACAAAATCGACTTTTTATGAAACCATCATTTAATGTAGGTATAATAAAATATGAATATTAAAGAACAGATATTTATTCTGGTAAAACTTCAGAAAATTGAAACAGAGGTTTGCGGACTCAAGTCAACACTGAGTAATGTTGCCAGGAAGCATGACACGCTTGATGCTGAACTTAGAGAGTTTAAACAAAGCATTGATAATGAAAAATCTTTATTTGATGAGTTAAAAAAACAATACCGTTTGTACGAATCTGATGTTCAAACAAATCTTGAACAGATTAAAAAGAGCCAGGCAAATCTCAGGTCTATTAAGACAAACAGAGAATATCAGTCATTATTGAAACAGATTGATGAACTTAATGTGAAAAATGCTCAAGTCGAAGATGAGATGTTAGAAGTTTTGGATCGTATAGATAAGGCGGAAAGTAATATTGCAGCGAGAAACAATGAATATTCAATGCTCGAAGATAGAGTCGTGAGTGATAAGGAGATGATTAGGCAGCAATCAGAGCATGGGAACAAAATGCTTGCTCAGTTTGATATGGATTTTAATGATGTAGCTGGCAGTATTACACCGGAATTGTTAGAAAAATACGAAATGATAAAGACGCAGAAAGGGGGAATAGCAATAGTTTCCGTAAATGATGCTGTTTGCGGTGGATGCAACATGAACATCACTCCTCAGATGTATAATGAATTGCAACGTTGTGACAGCTTGATGTTTTGTCCCAATTGTCAGAGAATGATTTATTATCAGCAATAACAGGGAACATGGGGCAGAGGTCAGAGGCCAGAGGTTGGAAGTCAGAGATCGGAGGCCAGAGATCAGAAGTAGGGGCGGGTTTGAAACTCGCCAGTACAACTCGGAGGGCAGAAACCGCAGGCCAGAGTTCAGAAGTCGGAGATTGGAGCCATGGATTTATGATTACTGATTGAAAAGATAGAGCGAAGCGATTCCAACAATCCAATAATCCAATAATCCAATAAAGTATGGTTGAAGCAGGCCAAACGATCGCTGGATTTTATCCAGAGGAAAGTCCGAACACCATAGGGCAGGGTGCTCCATAACGTGGAGTCGCGGCAACGTGAAGGAAAGTGCAACAGAAAGTATACCGCCTGGCGCTTGATTTTCATTTTATGGAAATTAAGCGCCAGGTAAGGGTGAAAAGGTGCGGTAAGAGCGCACCAGTTTCCCGGGTGACCGTGGAAGCTCGGTAAACCCCACCCGGTGCAAGACCAAATAGGGGAGTGTTTGAGGACGGCCCGTCCGAGCTCTCGGGTAGGTCGCAAGAGGTGTCGGGTAACCGGCATCCAGAGATGAATGATCGTTATCTGGTAAGGGGTAACCTGAACCAGGCACAAAATTCGGCTTATGGTCTGCTTTGGCCGTATATCTTTTGAGAGGTTAATGAAATGTTACATATTGAAGAGCTTAAAGTGGAAGTCGGCGGAAAGACTATACTCAAAAATGTCAACATGGATATTCCTGATGGGGAAACGCATATACTTTTCGGACCAAATGGATCCGGCAAGACAAGCCTTATGATGACATTGATGGGTTTTTCAGGTTATAAAGTTATGCATGGAAAAATAACTTTCAAAGGCGAAGATATAACCTGCATGCCTATTCACGAACGTGCCCGCCTTGGTATCGGTGTGTCTTTTCAAAGACCGCCAACAATAAATGGTTTGAAAACAAGAACAATTATTGAAATCTGCAAGAAAAACCCATCAATAGATGTTGAAGAACTGGCAGGCAAGCTTGATTTTACCGATTTTCTTGACAGAGATGTAAACCATAATTTTTCAGGCGGTGAAATAAAGCGTTCTGAACTGCTTCAACTTTTGGCGCAACAGCCGGATCTCGTACTTCTCGATGAGCCGGAATCAGGTGTAGATCTTGAAAGCATTGTTCTGATTGGCGATACTATCAATACTCTTATGCGAAGAGGAATTAAGCATCCTGAGCATAGACCACACAAGGAAATTGTCGATGACCGGTCAAAATCCGCACTTGTTATTACTCATACAGGATATATACTTGATTATATTACTGCCGATAAGGGGCAGGTTCTTTATGATGGAGTTTTATGCTGTTCGAGAAATGCAAGAGAAATATTAAAATGGATTAGAGAATACGGTTATAAGGAGTGTGTGAAATGCGTGGCATAGATAATATTGGTGATATTAATCTCGAAGATTACAAGGTTGATACAGAAGACCATGAATATGTTGATAAATTGTCGCAGATAGAGTCAACAGATGCGGAGCAGCTATTAGATGTCGGTATTGATACATCAGAAAGCGATCGCTTAGGTACCTTTATACAAAAAGATAAATCAGTCATACACTGCGAGACAAAACAGGATGGCGTTGAGCTTATGAGTATATCACAAGCTCAGGAAAAACACGGATGGCTTAAAGATTACTTGTGGAAAAGTATATCGCCGGATACTGATAAGTTTACAGCTCAGGCAAAGAAAAAACCCCATGAAGGTTATTTTATACGTTCTCTTCCAGGGGTTAAAGCTGAGCATCCCATACAGTCATGTCTTTATATGGCCAAAGAAGGATTTTCGCAAAATGTTCACAATGTTGTAATTGCCGAAGAAGGTTCAGAATTGCATATTATTACAGGATGTGCCACAGCGCCCCATATAATGTCAGGAATGCATATTGGAGTTTCTGAATTTTATGTAAAAAAGGGGGCAAAACTAACATTTACAATGATTCATGACTGGGGTGAAAAGATAAATGTCAGGCCAAGAAGTGTGATTCATGTTGAAGAAGGCGGAACAATTATTTCTAATTATATATCGTTAAAGCCTGTGGGCTCACTTCAGATGTTTCCAGTTGCATACTTAGACGGCAAAGGGGCGGTAGCCACTTTTAATAGCATCCTGATAGCCGGCAAGGGAACTCATATGGATGTGGGTTCGCGTATTATTCTGGGTGCAGCAGACTCGCGTGCGGAGATAATATCACGTGCGATCACAACCGGCGGAACAATTATTGCCAGAGGTGATTTGGTCGGTAAAGTTGCAGGTATAAAGGCGCATCTTGAGTGTAAGGGTTTGATATTGAATAATGGATTGATGCACGCAATTCCTGAACTTAGAGGATATGTCCCAGGTGTTGAGATGTCTCATGAGGCTGCGGTCGGCAAGATTGACCAGCGTGAAATAGAGTATCTCATGGCAAGAGGGCTTGATGAGGATGAGGCGGTATCTACAATTGTTCGAGGATTTTTAAATGTCGACATTAATGGCCTGCCGGCTGTTTTGAAAAAGAAATTAGACATAGCTATTTCTGAAACCCAGAAAGATATGATGTAGAAGGGATTGAGGGATTGAGGGATTGAGGGATTAAAATCAACAGGATTCCTTCAATTCCTAAATTCTCTAATTCCGTAATTCCTAAATTAAGTGATGTAGAAGCAGAGTTAAATGCAAAAAACTGTTCCCAATATTTCTTTTATTGAAAAAGCCCGGATATTTTCTCATGATTATCTTTTGTGCTGCACTTATATTTCAGATTCCAATATTCCTCAAAATGTTTTTTCAAAAAAGCTTTATTCAAAACTTGTAGCTTCATCCCAGCTTCTTGAGGATTTTCTCGATTTTCATGGAGCAAAAAACAATAAAAACTGGTATTTTTACAGAGAGCTTGTTGCATCTGTCAGGCATTTGAGCATAAGCAGTTATTCATACAAGCATATATCAAACCGTCTTTTATATTATGAACTTGTTGATACAGAGGATTTTGAAAGAGAAGGCGAGTTAACTTTTGATTTTTTAACCGGTGCTCTTATAAAGATGGCACCTGTAATACTTGATGAAGCGCTGCGTCTTAATATACCAGTGCCCAAGGTTAATTATAATTCCGCTGATTTTCCAAATGTTCCTACATGTAGTATGCTTGATTACGATATAGATGATGAGAACAATAAGCAGCAAACAAAACATATTGTTAAAATTGCGAGTGAATTTATTGCTATTGCTGGAAATTTTGATCAGTTTAGTTTTTATGAGCCATATGATTTAGAAGGGTTAATGGCCATAGTGCCGGACAAAATTAATGAGGTTGAGGTCAGGCGATTCGAAATGCTTGTTCATAGCCTTCAATCTTCATTTGATACATATGTAATTCATGGAGGATTCAGGTTCGGCAAAAGAAAACTCAAACAGCTTCGCGGATATATTTCGATTGTATTTCATCTTCTTCAAATGATGGGCAGGCTTCTTCATTTTTATGAGCGGCATCTTCATGAGGCAGGTTATAAAAATATTTACAAAAAGGTTCAAGACCGTTTAGAGTCCATTATTCAGCCTGAAATTCTACTCGATCGTACAGTAAATTATTGTTTTTATTATATTTGTCATTTTCTTTCAACCGGTAAAAATCTGGCGCAGGAGATATTGAATGAGAATATTGAACATTCTTCCATTACTGTGGGTATTCCTGTAAAACTTGGTTTTCATAGCAGACCCAGCCTTATGGTTGCTAAAATCGTCCAGCATTATGGCGGACAGATGGAGCTGTGTGTTGGAGAAGACAGGTTTGATGCAAGTAGTGTACTTGACATCCAATGGGCGGGAGGTAAAATCCAGAAGGAAAATATCACTGAAGTCATCTTTGAAGGTGACGTACGGGCTTTAAAGGATATTGAAAAGCTCGCAAGTATTAATTACGGTGAAGATTCAATGGGTAAAGGCATTTCGCTTCCGGATGAATTGAAGTATTTAAGATAAAAAGTGTCTAAAGTGAGCTAAAGTACTCAAGTTTCGCACCCTTTAATTTAGCCAAAGCGTTAGACGGCAAGGGCTAAAAATAAATTTTAAACCGAAATATACTGCCTGTGGTTTTTACAACGGCGCCAATCAATTAA
>JAFCZU010000293.1 GCA_019314185.1 Deltaproteobacteria bacterium
GAGCTTGCATCAAATAAATTATTTTAGAACCGGCTTTTTAAAAAAAGACTTTGAATAAAAGCAATGTCGTTGGTGAGGTTTGCTCTGTCGAGGCTTAGTGTTTCATATAAAAACCACCCAATGCTTTGTGACAACGCATTCCCCCTATATTATTGAGCGTTTTGATCCCCAACAAATTACAGTCTTAAAGCGTAACGCAACAGGTGGGGTAACAGGCACTAACATTAAATTATCTTCGGTGCTAAAGGCTAAGACTTATTTGAAACATGTGCGAAAGGGGTTAGCTGAAGGTATGCTTTCAGAAGGCGTAATAGTTGCTGAAGGAATCACAGAAATTTCTGTATTGCAGGCGGCTTCACAAATCATGGAATCTTCTGATAGCTCAGTTACACCTCTCGATCTTGCAGGGGTTACGATCATTTCAGCCGATGGGGATGGCAGTCTTTCAGAGTTCGGTCAGTTTTTTAAATCTCTAGAAATTCCCGTTTTCGCATTTTATGACTATAAAAAGAGAACTGATGATGAAAATGACAAAATAGAGAAGAGCTTTGATTTTGTGAACGAAACACAGTATCCCGGCATGGAAAAACTTCTGGCAACCGAGGTCCCAATTGACCATCAATGGGATTTACTATGCCGGTATCGAGAGTCGGATGTTGAGTGCAAATTAGGTATACCCAAAGAAAGACCAAAGGACGAGGTAATGCGGGAACATACAGTTAAGGTCCTTAAAGGCGGAAAAGGCGAAGGACGTTCAGCGGAATTAATAAGAATTTGTGCTCCAAATGAACTGCCAAATTCAGTGCGGTCATTTCTTTATCGTATTTATTCTATCTATTCAAAAAGCAATTCTGAATCCGAAACTAAGGAAAAAGCAGTTTTAGAAACTATGGATTAGGCAGAACCGTGACACTAATTATCTGTAAAGAAAGACAGAAAATACTTGATGAAGTTGGGCATATCTTAGTCACTGGTGGGCCTGGGAGTGGGAAAACAACAATTGCCATAAAAAAAGCTACTGAGAGAATTGAATATGGTCTTTTACCAGGACAATCAGTGCTATTCCTGAGTTTCTCACGTGCAGCAGTAGCAAGAATAATCGAATCTGCTGAAGGTTATGATTGGGCTCCAAAAGCCATACTAAAACGGCTAACAATACAAACATTTCATTCTTTTTTCTGGAGGCTTCTTAAGACACATGGCTATTTGTTAGGTTGCCCAAGAAGGATTAATATTCTGCTGCCCCACGATGAAAAAGCACGTAATGGAGGTATTGATGAGGGCAGTCCAGATTGGCTCAATTGGACGACTGAAAGAACGCGTTTGTTTTCTGAGGAGGGATTGGTAGTTTTTGATCTATTTTCACCCCTTATTTTGGATCTGCTGGGTCGTAGCGAAAAAATAAAGAATTTAGTTGCTCACAAATTTCCGTTAATAATTTTAGATGAGGCGCAGGATACTGATGAGTACCAATGGGAATGTGTAAGACAGTTGGCAGATAAAACCCAGTTGCTTTGTTTGGCAGATCTTGAACAACAAATTTATGATTTTCGTCCAGGTGTCAGTTCTGAGCGTGTAACTCATATTCTTGAAAAACTTAGGCCGCTCCGTGTTGATTTGGGAACTCAGAACAATAGAAGCAGTAGTACTGAAATTTTAAAATTTGGGAATGATGTCTTATTAAACACTCCAAGGAGTTCGATCTATGAAGGAGTATCACGTATACCTTTTTCCCCGAAAGCCAGTATGAGGGATCGTACCATCAGGCAATCTGTAGGGAGAATTTACAAGAATATAAATGATGAAACTGGTCAAAACTCTAAAAATTTATGCTTTTTGGCATCGTGGGGTAAAGGTGTTACGGTCATATCAAATGCTTTAAGAGGTCGTGATGGTGATCGCGAAATCCCTCATCAGGTACTTTTTGACGAAACCAGTGCATTGTTATCCAGTAGGGTAGTAGCTTTTATTCTTGAGCCTAAACACGAGTCAAATGACTTACCGGATTTGTCGATCATTTTAAGCTCACTTGCAGAAATTGAAAGTGCCAAGGGTACTGTGACTGGTGCAAAAAAATTTCATTCTCTTCAAAAAGCTGCAACTATAGCCTCTGACGGCCAGATCCCGAGGTCCACTAAATTGATAAAGGGTTTGCTAAAAACTTTTCAATCGGTAAGATCTGGGAGTTTAACTGGTGATCCAAAGAAAGATTGGCTTCAGATTCGCCGAATATTACGCAGTTCTGAGGTCTCTGAACTAAAAGCTGTAGATAATGCAGTTCAATACCTTATGGCATTTAACCGCGGGAAAAAAATTTCAGAAGGCTTGTCTCAAACTTGGCGTGAAAACGGTGAATACAGAAACGCTCGATCAATTTTGGAGAAGGCCTTAAGCGAAATTCAATTATTTTCTGACGATACTGACATTCGTGGCATACATGTCATGACGCTCCACAAAGCAAAGGGCAAGGAATTTGATGGGGTGATCATATTTGATGAGAGCCGGATTAGTCCACTGTTGTATGGAAAAGAAAAACATCCGTACACTCGATGCCTCAAGCTATTACGTGTGGGTATTACAAGAGCCAGATCGCATGTTTTGCTTTTAACAGACAGGTTTAATCCAACTCCATTGCTCAGAGGGTTTCATTTATGAAAACGACTTTGCAGCAACTAAAAAAATGGATCCGGCTGGCGGAAAGCGAACATCTTGAATTCAAACAGGCAGGGCGGCAGTTCGATTTCGAGAAGCTCACCCGTTATTGTGTCGCACTGGCCAACGAAGGAGGGGGAAAGCTCATTTTGGGGGTAACGGACAAACCGCCTCGTCAGGTTGCGGGGACTGAAGCTTTTCCTGATGTCGGCAAGACCCAGGCTCAGCTTTTGGACAGGCTCCACCTGCGGATCGATATGGAGGAGATGGTTCATCCGGACGGCAGGATTGTCGTTGTGCATGTTCCCTCCAGGCCCATCGGAAGACCCGTTGAATACAGAGGGGCATACTGGATGCGCAGCCATGATGCCCTTGTCCCCATGACACCGGAAAAACTGCAGCAGATATTTGCGGAGGCGGAACCGGATTTCTCGGCTCAGATTTGTAAAGAGGCAACTATTCGCGATCTCGATCAACACGCCATCAAAACATTCAGGAAAAGATGGCATCGTCGATCGGGCAACGATGAACTGCTTGGCATTCCTTCAGAACAATTGCTTGAAGACGCCGAGCTTCTGGTTGATGGCGGAGTTACCTATGCCGCATTAATCCTTTTGGGTACCCGTAAAGCCCTGGGTATTCATCTTGCACAGGCTGAAGCTATTTTTGAATACCGATCAAAAGAAACATCACTGCCGTTTCAGCAGCGTAAGGAATATCGGAAAGGTTTTTTCCTGTACTATGACGATCTCTGGAATACCATCAATCTTCGGAACGATGAATATCAATACCAGGATGGCCTTTTTATGCTGACGATTCCGTCCTTTAACGAGCTGGTGATTCGTGAAGCTATTCTAAACGCCGTCAGCCACAGGGATTATAGACACGCAGGTTCTGTATTCATTAAACAGTATCCCACCAAAATCGAACTTGTCAGCCCGGGTGGTTTTCCGTCCGGTATAACTCCGGAAAACATTCTCTGGAAGCAACATCCTCGTAACCGGCGCATCGCAGAGGTGTTTGCCAAATGCGGAATGGTTGAGCGTTCCGGTCAGGGGGCCAACCGGATGTTCGAACTATGCGCCCGCGAGAGCAAGCAGCCGCCCGATTTCAGCGGAACCGACGACTATGAAGTATTCCTCACGCTATACGGGAAAGTACAGGACCCCTGCTTTTTAACATTTCTGGAGAAGATCGGCCGTGAGCGTCAAGTGTCTTTCGAAGCCACCGATTTTATCACACTTGATTTAATCAACAGGGAAGAAAAACTCCCCCAATGGGCGCGTGATCGCATGCCGGCTTTGCTCAAGTCCGGAGTCGTTGAACGCATCGGGCGGAAATACATGCTATCCAGAAAATATTACGAGTTTGTCGACCGGAAAGGCATCTACACCCGTAAACGCGGACTTAACCGTGAAACCAATAAGCAATTATTGCTCAAGCACATTAAAGACAATAAAAACCAGGGAAGCCAATTCCGTGATTTAAAGGAGGTATTACCCTCACTCTCAAGTGATCAGGTGAAAAAGATACTTGCTGAAATGAAAAAGGAAAAAATGATATGTGTTGTCGGCAAAACCAGTGCAGCCAGATGGTATCCAGGTACCGGTGATTAATTAATCGGTTTAAATCACTACCTCTGGTAGTGGAAAGATAAAAGGTTTTACCGTTGTAGTAATTGTTCAGTACATAATGTACCTCCCTGGAAGGATACAAAATAGGAGGTACATTATGAAAGAACGTGA
>JAFCZU010000042.1 GCA_019314185.1 Deltaproteobacteria bacterium
CTTGCTTGCTTTTCACCCATATTTCACCCCCATGGGCATTAATAATATGCCTTGCTATATACAGTCCCAGTCCAGTTCCTTTACCGCGCAGCATTTTAAATTTATCAAATATTTCCTCGATATTTTCTTCTGGAATTCCACAGCCGGTGTCGGATACTGAAACCTCAACAAATTTTTTCTTGTTATTCAAAAGATGCTTCAGGGTATCTACCTCTTTTAAGGTGGCGGCGACTGTTACTTTCCCTCCTTGTGCTGTAAATTTCATGGCATTGTCCAACAGGTTGTCAAACGCCTGGGCTATTCTTTCCCCGTCTATATTTACAGGCGGCAGACGATCTGTAATCTTTACTTCAAGATCAATTCCACTGCTTTCGGCAATCGGCTTTATACTTGAAAGGCTTTTTTCTATAAGGAGGGAAAGGTTATATTTTTCCATATTATAATCAGTCATTCCAGCATCCATCCGTGAGATATCAAGGATAGTATTTACGGATTTTATCAATCGTTCACATTCTTCTCCGATGATACTGATAAGTTTAAACTCTTTTTCCGAAAATCGTGTGGTCTCGTCTTCAGAAAAGAGCAGGCTTGCTGACTCTCTTATTACCGCTAAAGGGGTGCGAAGATCATGCGATATGCTGGAAAAAAGATCCGCCTTTATTTCGTCGATCTTTTTTAAATGGTCGCGCATGAGATTGAAAGCGTTTGCCAGTTCTTTTATCTCAGGAGGAGAAGGTATTGTTATATGTTTTTCAAATTCGCCTTTTGCTGTTTCCCTTGTTCCCTTAATCAAACGAAGAACAGGGTAATTAATTGTTCGTGCATTGAAAAACGCGATCAATATTCCCATAATGATAGCGGTTGTACTTATACTTGCTGTGACTTTCGAGGCCCTGTCGCTTATTTCCCCTGATCTTTTTATCTTTTTTCCCACATCAGCTTTTGCAATTTCTATTACCTGCTCCAGCTTATTGGTTGTTTTGCTGATAAGTTTCTTTTTTTCCTCTTGAGCTCTTTTCTGAGGATGTTTTTTATCAATTTTTATCGGATAAACCGGATTTTGCACTATAGAAAGATATTGACTGTGCAACTTTTTTATATCGGAAATCAATCTTTTTTTTTCCGGGGTATCTATAAGGGTGCTTATCCGCTTAAGATCGGTCTTGATGTGTTTTTCAATCTCCAAAAATTGATGGTAAAAGTCTTTATCTCTGGAAACTATATATTTTTCTTCAAATCCACTCTGAGAAAACGAGTTATTTCTTAATCTATTTGCTATTCTTATGGTTTCACCATCAATAGAACTAATTGAGTGGGTGATCTGGTTTAGTTGATCAAGCCTCAAGGTAGTGTAAATTCCCAGGGCAATAACAAGCAGCAAAATAGCAAGGTAACCAAGAGCAAGCCTTTTAAAAATAGTAAGTTCTCTTATATGTTTTATTATCCAGGATTTCATATAACTTGCTCAAGTTTCGCACCCTTGATTACTATCAATATCAAGATGGTAAAGGTTGGAATAAACCCGCCCATGCTGGTTGCCCGTTGCTGGTTACTTTGAGCTTTCACCTTTCAGCTTTGAGCTATCACCTACAAACTTTCCAGATAGGCCAGGTCCTTTGTCTGGGTTTTTTTGGTGCCGATGGCGAGAATCTGCGTTTTTCCGTCAGAGTTTCGTTTCCAGTAGATTCTTCCTCTATAGGCAAATTCAGATTCGAGGACAGGCAGAGAGCCTTTTTTGGAAAACACCTTCCGCTTTACCGTTAAGCGGCCGCTATCTTCATTCATGTTATGGATAAGCTCTTCAGCCCGGAGCTGCAATTCACCTTGAAGGTTCAGGAATCCTTCTACTGCTCTTGGATGAAACTTGAGGTTCTTGTAAAGAGTTTTGAACCGTTTCATGCTGCTCTTGATCTGCTTGTCCTGCTTTTTGGAGGTGGTTTTTCGGGATGACTCCATGCGCTCCAATTCCTGCCCGAGATGGGTGACCTCCTTTTCCATTTTCTCACGCAGGGCGACGTTTTCCAGAAGCTTTTCCTCCAGGGCTTCCATTTCCTCCAGCGCTTCATCCTCGATAGTCTGGACCTTATTGCCGGCTATCGCAAGCTCGGCCTGAACCTTTTCTATCTTTTTTTGATATGCTTTTTCTTTGTCTTCAATATACTGCAACCGGTCCTGAGCCGTTGTCAATTCGTTGTGGGCGGATTCGAGGGCCTGCTGGTTGCGAAGACTCAACCGCTCGGCTTCCCTGGTCCTCGCCCGGTAGGCGCGGTAGAGAATAAAAGTGGACATAAAGATGTAAAAAACCAGAACGATATTGGCGAGCCATGTATTTCTCGAAATCCTGACAGCAATCGAAACGACTATTCCTTCTTCCATAATCTTTAAGTTCTCTTTAGCAGCCTGAACAGCTTCTAAAGGGCCCGGGAGATTCTCAAGCCATTGGGACGTGTCTGAATCGAATGGATAAAGGGCTTCAGGGCTGATTTTCGGGTAAAGGAGGCGGCCGGTCTTTGTTTTGACTGCAATGCGGGGGATAACACCCAACCTTAAAACATATTGTCTGCCAAGATAACGATCAATATTTTGTTTGATTTCATCCTGAATACTGATGCGGCCTTCTAAAAGGATTTCTGAATTGGATATGAGCCTCTTTTCCAGGTCTGCCGTCCACTTCTTCTGAATCAGTGCTTCCAGCGTCTGGATGGAGAAGATATAAAGCACCGGCGGCAAAAATATACACAAAAAAAGAATGCGGAAAGAAAGATGTTTCACAAATTAAATTCCTGTAAATGTAGTTGATAGTTGATAGCACAAAGCTGAAAGCAACGAGTAACCAGTAACGTAACAGTTCAGTATCTCTCTGGAAAGCCGCTCCCACGATTGTAGGATCTTAATTTGATAGCTTCTATTAGCCATCAGCTATGAGTTTTCACCTTTCAGCTTTGATCCTTGATCTCCTTCAGCAGTTCTCTGGCAGCTCTTCGTTCCGGGAATGCGCCTTTGATTCCGAGAGCTCTGGCCAGCGTGTTCAGGGCCTGGTTTTTCCCGTTATTTTTCCAGTGGGCCAGCCCGAGGTGATAAAGGACGGTCGGATTATGGGGCATTTTTTGTGCCGCATCACTCAATTCAGTGATGGCGTCAGGGTACTGACCTTTAGCGATAAGAGCAAGACCCAGTGTGTCGGCGACTCCCGGGTCGTCAGGCAATTGGGTGTTTGCCTTTTTTGCCAGTTCCAGGGCGCGATCCGGATTTCCGCCTTGATGGAGAAGTAACCACGCCAGATTATTGGCAGCAGGTGCGAAGTTTGGATTAATTTCCAGAGATTTTTCATACATCCTGCGTGCCTTCTCTCTTTTGCCCTCAGCATCGTATATGACGCCAAGAGCCATATAGGCCTGGATGAACCTCGGCTTTTTTTTCAGAATTGCTTCGTACTGGGAGATTGCCTCGGGAGTTTCCTTTTTTGCGAGATAAATACCGGATAGAGAAAGATAGGGCGCTATTAGTTCAGGATTCAGATCGAGCGCTTTCTTGAAAGCGGTCTCACTTCGCTCATAGTCTTTCTGCGAAAGGAGAACGCTGCCCCGCATTTCATGGAAAATTGCGGCCAGGCGGGTGTTTTTCTCATGCTGCCGGAGTTTTTCGTCTAAAAATGAGAGCGCTCTGGCTGGCTGCCTTTGGGCAATATATACAGAAACCTTTGCCGCCAGGGCGGGCAGATGATTGCTTTTTAACGCAAGGGCTTTGTCCAAGTTGGCCATGGCATCATCATAATGGCGCTGGAGCAGGTTTATTGTGCCTAAGAGGTAGTATGCCTCCGAATTTTCTGGATAGATCTCGGCTGCTTTGTGGTAGGCCTGCCGTGCGTTTTTCGCATCTTGTTTCAAAAAGTAAGCGTTTCCGCTGAGTATGTGAGCACGATAATTGCCGGGTTCTTTGGCAAGAATAGCTCTTAGTTGTTCCAGAGCTTGATCGGCTGCTCTTTCAGCAAGACAGATTTTCGCAAGGAGCATACGAGCTTTCAGATTATTCCTGTCCTTTTCGAGGACTTTATCAATAATTCTCCGGGCATCTCCCGGTTTGCCCATGGCAGTGTGAAGAGAGGCAATGGCAACCTGAATCTCAAGATTTTCGGGCTGCAGCTTTAGAGCTTCATTCATCCATGTTAAGGAATGCTCCCAATCTTTTTGAGAAGCATAAAAGCTGCTCAGGATCATTTTTGGCGCAATTTGCCCTGGAGCCTGTTCAACCATTTTCAGGTAGGCTTCACCGGCCGCATTGAGATTGCCGCGGCGGGAGTAGAAGTTTCCCAGTTGACCGAGAAGGGCTGTATTTTTCGGGTTTCTGGTAATAGCCTCCCTGATTTGCTTTTCCGCTTTATCATATTTCGCTCGCTGTTCGTGAAAGCGCGCAAGTTCCAGCCTCGCGGCAGCATTTTCCGGTTCGGTCTCCACCGTTTTTGTAAGATATTCTTCAGCTTCGGTAAATCGTTTTTGACTGCCGGCAATGCGTGCCAGTAAGATGTAAGCCCTGATGTTTTTCTCGTCTAATGACGTTACCTTTTTAAGGACCCGGGCTGCTTCTTCGGATTTGCCTTCCTGTAGAAGCGCTCCTGTTTGCAAAAACAGGGCATTGATATTTCCCGGCTCTTTTTGGAGAACAAAAGCGGCTTTTTCTCCGGCCTCTTTATTTTTTTTGGCGAGAAGATAGAATTGACCCAATTTGAGTTGAGCATCCGGATTGTCCGGATCAAGATTAACAGCTCTGGAAAGTTCCGCAAATGCCTGCCTCGGTCGGGCGGTTTTAAGATAAGCCAGGGCAAGCTGATAATGTGCTCCGGCAAATTCTGGTTCAGCCTGAATAGCGTTCTTGTATTCGATGACGGCCTTTTTGAATTCCTGCTTTTCAAGATAGGCATTTCCGTGTTTCATGTGTCTGGCGCGGATCTCGGCAGGGTCCCTGCTGCAGGACAGAATCATGAATAGCGAAAGCAGCAGGACAAATGTTTGTAACAAACGGTGGTCAAAAAATCTCACACAAACCTCCATTCGGGGAATTAAAGGATTTAGGGATTGAGGAATTGAGGAATTAAAACCAGTAGAATACCTTCAATTCCTAACTCCCTCAATTATCCGTTGATTCATTATAACTATAGCGGATTGAATACGTTTGTCAATTCAGAACTCTTAGGAGCCTGCTATTGGGGAGCGTCCATTTTTTGTTTTTCGCAGGGTGGCAATGCCTGCCGAATGACTTATTGGGGAGTACTCACCCTACTGGGTAATTAACGCAATTATCTCTTTTGCTTTTTTGTTTTCAGGAAAATCGGGATTTAATTGAAGTGCCTTTTGGAGTTCTTGTCTGGCCTTTTCAGGATCTCCTTTCTTGAAACAGGTCATTCCAAGATGAAAATGTACGGTCGGGTTCTTCGGCATTTTCTCAAGGGCATCTTCAAATTGAGCTATGGCGCTCACAAAAGCGTTTTTGTGAAAAAAGGCCCATCCTAATGTGTCGGCGATTCCCGGATTGTCAGGAAATTTTTCTTTTGCCATCTGAGCCAGAGAAAGCGCTTTATCAATGTTGCCTCCCTGTTCAATTATAAGCCACGCCAGGTTGTTTGCGGCTGGTGCGTAATCGGGCCTGATATCCAACGCTTTCCTGTAGAATTTCTCAGCAGTTTCATAATCGTTTTTCGCCTGGTGCAGAACGCCGAGACTCATAATAGCCGGTAAAAACTTCGGCTGCCTGGCATGAATTTCCTGATACTTTTTTATCGCTTCGTCCATCCTGTTCGTGGCCAAATAAATTCGTGCCAGGGCTTCATAGCTGAACAACATCTCCGGATCCTGATTGATAACAGCATTGAATGACTCTTCAGCCTTTTTAATGTTCTTTTTAAAAAGATGAATATTACCCTGCTGACCGTACAAGAATGCCAGAAGACGTGAATTTTCTTTGTGTGTTTTGATTTGATCCCGGCAAAAAGCAAAGGCCTTCTCAGGCTGTTTCCTGGATAGATGGATAGACACAATATTCCGCATGGCTTGAGCCGAGGCTGGTTCTATTTGCAGCACACGTTGATACTGGCCGAGCGCCTTCTTTAGGTCTCCCTGAATACGATAGAGCGTTCCCAGCGACAGATATCCTGCTCCGTTGCGGGGTGCATATTTCACAACCTTTTGAAACGCCTTCTCTGCTTCTTTATATTGCTTTTGCGCTACGTGAAGCTGTCCCCACAAGAGATTCGCCCTTAAATTTTTTGAATTTAGTTTAAGGGCTTCCGCGCATTCCTTTTTTGCTCCGGCCAGGTCTTTTTCCCGCATCAGTATTTCTGTCATTAACAGTCGCGCCTTTATAAACTTCGGAGACTTTTTTACGGCCTCTTCAAGGCTCACCTTGCCTAACTGGTCATTTCCCAATCCCAAATACGCCAGGGCCTGATAAAAACGGGTCTCTCCTGAGTCGGGCGCGTCTTTGATCACTTTTGCCAGCAGATCAAGAGCGGCTTTGAAGTCGCGTTTTTTTAAGCTCAACCTTGTTTTCAGTAATCGAGTACTTGTATCTCCCGGATTTTTATCCAAAATCTCCTGAATAACACTTTCTGCTTTTTCAATCTCGCCTTTTTTAAAATATAAAGCAGCCAGGATTTTTCGGGGCCTTAAATCATCAGGCGCGGTCTCAACTCCTTTCTGCAGAGATTCAATTGTCTTTTCCCATTCGTTTTTTACAGCATAAAAATTCGCAAGTGTTAAAAAAGGCTCAACCTTATCAGGAGCAGTAACAGTTGCCTTTATAAACATTGATTCGGCTTTTTCAGGCTGTTGACGGGCGAGATAAAACCTCCCCAGCATTATTACATAGACCGGATTTTTCGGAGCTTTTCGAACTGCTTCCTGGAGCTGTTTTTCAGCTTCACCAATTTTTTTCGATGCCGCATAAAATCTGGCAAGGCTTACATTGTGAACCGGGTCATCAGGAAACAGCTCAACAATACTTTTGAGTGTTTGTTCAGCCTTGTCAAACTCTTTCATAAGAGCATGAAAGTTTGCCAGCTCATAAAGTGCTCGCGGCGCCTTAGAATCAACTTCCACAGCTTTTAAAAACGATGTTTCCGCCTTTTTATACTCTTTGGAAGCCGCCCAAAATTTGCCCAATAATAAATGAGAGTTTTCATTTTCAGGGTTAAGAGCTATTGTTCTTTCAACTTTTTCAATAGCGTCTCCAAACTTCCCATCACGGGCAAGAATCTGCGCCACGATCAATAATCCCTCAATATTGTCCGGTTCAGCCTGCAGAACAATTTCCGCCCTTTTGCCGGCCTCCTTAAACTTTCTTCCCAGAATATAGAATTCAGCAAGCTTTAATTGTGCCCCGGTGTAGCCGGGTTGAATATCAGCGGTCTTGTAGAACTCCTGAAAGGCATCCCTGACTTTTTTCATCTTCAGATACACTTCACCCAGCCGATAGTGACCATCCGCGTATTTCGGATCGAGCTGAATCACATTTTTCAGCTCAATCACCGCCTCGTTAAACCGGCCGTCTTTTATATATTTTTCTGCGCTGCTAATGTGCTTTTGTATTTTCTCTTCTTTACTTGCGCAACCGCCAAACAAGAAAGCAAGCATCAAAACGCAGAGAAAGACTATATAACGTCTTCTGAAAAAGTTATCATTGTAATATCCTAATATCATTATAAAAACCATCTCCTTTGGTTTGTTGCTGGTTACTTGTCTCTCGTTGCTTGTTGCTTGTTGCTGGTTGCTCGTTAGGGATTTGAGGAGCAGAGCGACATCATTATTCGATGTTCGACGTTCAATGTTCGATGTTCGACGTTCATCTTTTGCTCCCTGCTCTTTGCTCTTTGCCCTCCGACCTCCGACCTCTGACCTCTGTTCCTTTCACCTTTCAGCTTTCAACTATCACCGGAATGCGCAGGGATATAATATTGTTGCCGGATTCACTCTGTACAACAATACAGGCCTTATACTTTTTTAGAGGCACTAATAAATAATATAATCCTAATATGTTTTTTACATCTCTTTGGGGCAATTGATCCAGAAAATTGCTGTTTATGCGGTCTATTACTATGTTGTCTTCTTTAAATAACTTTGATCCATTATTGAAAAAATCTATCTGGATTGTCTGGTTCTTAACCATACTTTGCACTATTATTTCTGTGCAATTACCAAACAGTATGGACTGATATGAATAAAGTAAGAGGAATTCCATACTTTGTGCAAAATCAGAGTGTTGGCCGTAAACCAATGGTAAATCTTCTTTTAGTAGAAAACTGATATTACATTTCCTGCTGGTTAATTTTATTGTAATATCCTGCAAAAATTTGTTTTTATCCTTTATCATACGATTTAGATTTATATGGCATCTGGATTTTACAGGATATGCATACTGTTTTTCTTTTAAAGATAGGAAAACGGCTCCAGCCTCATTGAACTTGCCGGAGACGAGTTCTAAAGTAGAGATTGCCTTTCTTGCCTTGCTTTTTAATTCTGGATCAGCCGGAAAGTTTTCCATTTGTCTGTAAAACTTTTCAAATCGGAGTAAACTTAATCCTAATTGTCCTGAAAGCTGAAAAAAGAGTTTATAGACAGGCTCTGAAAAGGTCCAGAACAGGGCTCCCCAATATGTAAGGGGTTGGGAGGCTATTATATTTTTTTGAAGTAAATCCCTTTGCTCATCATAATAATCAGTGGAGGTTTTTATTATACTTCGGGGGTAAAGCCCTGCTACTTCGTATAAAGGCAGGTTAAAAGAAACCTTCTCCTGAAACTTTATTCCTAAACGGCAGTCTCCGTTTTCTTTATACCACTTTACCGTTCCTTCAGTCTCAACCTGTTTTCCTGTTCCAGGAACCTCAAAAAAAAGTTTTAAGAAAGTTTCCTTTGGCAAAGAAGCGGCTATCCTGGCAAGGGCTCCATGTGAGCTTATATTTTCTATGTACCCCTTAAAAGGCCTTGTTGTATCGGTACTGGAAAGGGTAACCGGTATTGTCAACGGAACTCTGTATTCGCGTCTTTTTCCCATGGAATGATCAGTATCCATCATGCAGCGAGACCTTTGAAAAATGTTCAATTTTGTTCAAGTACAAGAAAGGCGACCAAATTTTAAATCAGGTTTAAATGTAGGAATACATTGAGTATTCCGAAGCTTAAAATTTGAGCCTGACGCAGTAATTGGGTAAAAGGGGGCGTTTTGTAAAGGTCTCGCAGCTGCTTTCATCGAATATCCTCTGATGTTTGTTTTGTAATCATATTTGTAATTCTTCGAGATTATGTCTGCGTCAGACCGATTGTATGCTGTTTAATGAAATAATCCAGCTCGGATATTTGATGATCATTAAGTTCACCAAATTTAATACTATGCCGTCTCATTCTTAAAGAGCTGAAATATATTTTATTAGTCATTTCAAAATCAGAAATAGTTTTACACGGTATTTTTTTTATATGAAAGCCATTACCCGCGAGAATTATATCTAATTCAACAGATCCTTTTATCTGATGCTCCCCCATAAGATATTGAAAGGCGAGACCTCCTTTGCTTATATCAACAATTTCCCCAAGTTTTTCATGAGAAGCAGATTTTAACAAAGCAAAAGAAAGATCTTTAATGTTAAAACGTTTGAATTTTCTCTTTTCAACTTTGATGGTTTTTCTCTCTATATTTTCCATAACAGAACCCCAATGTTGATGGCCTCGTAAGAAGTCGAAAAATACCGTTTTCCGTCATTCCGGCGAAAGCCGGGCACGTAGTGAAGCTTTAGCGCTATCCAGTAAATTCAATGTGTTCTGGATGCCGGATCAAGTCCGGCATGACGATTTCAAGACTTTTTACGAAGCCATCAATGTTAAATTTCAGTAACACTTTATTCGTAATTGCTTTGAGAGTTGCAATTCTAATACCATTTTTGTGAGTTTGAATAATATAATGGGGTTTTGTTATGAATAAAGTTTTAAAGATGCTGATAAAATTATAGGAAACAGATATAAATTGTCAGGGTATTATTTGCTTGAACAAAATCACAACAAATTTTCCGGTTTGATATTTGATAAAAGTGAAATGTGGTTTACATAAAAAGAGACAAGTTTTTCACTATAGTGGAAAGCTATTTCACATTTTTCTTGTAATTATTTTAGTATTCTGTTAATCGGTTATATCAACTATCAGTTATCAGTTATCAGTTACGTTTTGGCGCGGCTCTGATTATGGGACATTAAAATGCTTGAAAAAACCATACTTCTTATAGAAGATGATGATGTACTTCGAAAAATTATAAAAGAGTTTCTCGAAGAATCGGAATACGTTGTATTGAAAGCAAAAGATGGGCTTGAAGGAATAGAAATGATCAACAAAGAAGCTTTTGACTTGATCATTGTAGATGTCGTTTTACCCCATGTAAGCGGTATAGGTGTTATCGAAATTGCAAAAACCAGGTATCCTGAGATACCAATAATCTGTATTACAGGATATGGTTATTTCCCGGAAAAGTTAGCTGAAGAAAAACATGCCGACATTGTATTAAATAAGCCTTTTGAATTAAAAAAATTAGTTGAAGTGATTGAAACGTTATTAGAACAAAAGGCAGGCAGGAATACTTGAATTATTACGTTGTAAGGTTATTGGAGCAATCAACCTTGATGGCGTCGTAAAAAGTCCCATCTACTGCGTTGCAGTGTTTTTCAGACTCTCAACATACTATATGTATGCTTTCGATCCTGAAAAAAACACTACGCCTTGTATATGAAACTTTTTACCGTAGCCATTTATGGTTAAATTCGTGACTTTTTACGAATTTATCAACCTTCATCTAATCTGATTGTGGAGTTAAAGTTTTCTTTATGCCTTTTTCAAAGCCCATATTTATAGGTAACAGCGAACAAATAAAAAAAATTAAAGAATTGGTCAGAAAATTGGCCGATACTGATCTTAATGTACTTGTTTGCGGCGAAAGTGGTGTGGGAAAGGAACTGGTTGCTCGCAGCCTTCATTATTATTCTCATAGAAAATTAAAGCCTTTTATTAAAGTAAATTGCACCGCTTTGCCAGTAACACTAATAGAAAGTGAACTTTTTGGCTATGAGAGGGGTGCATTTACCGGAGCTGATCGACAGAAATCAGGCAAGTTTGAGATTGCAGGTGATGGTTCTATCTTTCTTGATGAGATTGGTGAAATCCCAAAATTTGTTCAGGCCAAGTTGCTGCAGGTACTGCAAGATCGAAAATTTCCAAGGGTAGGAGGTTATAAAGATGTCAAGGTAAATGCAAGGGTAATTACAGCCACCAATCGCGATCTTAAATCCGATATAATCTCCGGTAGTTTTAGAGAAGATCTTTATTATCGCATTAATATTATAAACATAACTATTCCCCCGTTGCGGGAACATAAAGAAGACCTGGAGTTGCTGATCGATTATTTTTTAAAACAGCAGCATGATAAATATAAACTTCCCAATTTCAAAATTTCTCCGCATCTTATCGATCTTTTTAATCAATATCATTGGCCTGGAAATATCCGGCAGCTCGAAAACTATATAAAGCGTCTCGCTGTACTTGGCAATATAGATGACTTTGAAGGTGAATTTTTAGCACGAATAAATAGACAACAACAAGCAAACAAACCCAATTTGCAAATCGAAACAGAGAAATCTTTTTCAGATACTCATACAAAAGAGTCAGATATTAAGAACATTTCCTCTTTAAAGGAAATCAGGGACAAGGTCGTTTATAAGGTTGAGAAGGAAATAATCAAGAAGGTTCTTGATGAAAACAATTGGAATAGGAAAAAGACCGCTAAGATTTTGAAAATCTGCTACAGGACCCTTCTCTATAAAGTCAAAGAAATGGGAATTAAGCCGCATTAATAGTGATGGTCTCGTAAAAAAGTCAAAAATCACTTTTTACAAAACGTGTTAAGTGTTAAGAACCTGATATAACAATTAAATTGTTTTATCTTAACACCTGATAAATTTGACTATAGATAGCTACGGTAAAAAGTTTCGTATACAAGGCGTAGTGATTTTTCAGGATCGAAGGCATACATATAGTATGTTGAGAGTCTGAAAAATCACTGCAACGCAGTAGATGGGACTTTTTACGACGCCATCAACACTAATTGAAATACTTTGCATATAGTGTGCAATGCTTTGCGCTTTTATGTGCAACAAACTTTCATTTTAGATCGCAAACGTGAAACCATCTTCCGCAGTTCATGAAATTTTTTTCATGTTTTTTCCACCACGAACACGAAGGAAAGATTCAAGTAAATCAGATCTCCAATCCCTGAATTGGGCAGGCACAAGGCCAGCCCCTACCTCCGACCTCTGCCCTCCGACCTCCGACCTCTGCCCTCTGACCTCTGACCTCATGTGGCACAACTCTTGCTTTTTTCTCAATATATCAAAAATATGATGCCCTCGTAAAAAGTCAGAAAAAACTGTTTTAAGCCGGAGTAACACAGCTATTGATGTTCAGGGCCAGCGAAAAATCGCAAGTTGTGGTTTATCTATGTATAACTACAACCAACTCTCTATAACGGTTACTTTTTGGAAGACAATATGGCAAATATTTCTCCGATTCTTATCCACTCAACAAATTATAGTTACGGGGAATATTTAAAGAGTCTGATAAACCAGTTTGGCATTCAAAATACTGTGCTGACAGGTCATTCACTAACATGGAACATGTTTACAAGACTAAATCCCAAACTGGCTATATTTGAAACCGGGCATACATTATCTCCCATTCTTGTTAAAGCAATAAGGCATAAGTCTTTTCCTCTTATTGTAATTTCTCAAGAGGATATCCATACTATAAGGGAAAACAATGATTTGACATACTTAGGGAGGCCGTTTTGCCCAGGCCTTTTTAAAAAGGCTGTCAAGAGACAACTCATCAAAAATAATGAAGGGTTTCCCCATAACATTCCCAATGGACCATTCATTATCGGCAATACAAAAGAGATATATGAAATTCGAAAGATTGTTGCCAACAGCAATAACGACCTCACTGTTTTAATCCTGGGTGAGACCGGCACAGGGAAAGGGCTTATGGCCCTGGCCATTCATAACAATTCTAATAGAAAAAATAACCCTTTTTTAGAAATAAATTGTGCAAATATTTCACCTTCGCTTTTTGAAAGTGAACTCTTCGGATATAAGAAGGGAGCATTTACCGGCGCACTGGAAGATAAATTAGGCAAGTTTAACATAGCTGATTCCGGAACCGTATTTTTGGATGAAATCTCTGAAATGCCACGGTCTATGCAGGCAAGATTTCTGCAAGTACTCCAGGATGGGGAATTTTCTCCGATTGGCGGCGTTGAAGATTCTAAGGTTAATGTCAAAATAATAGCTGCTACCAATGCTAATCCCATGAAATTAATCGAACAGAGACGTTTGCGCAAGGACTTTTATTACAGGCTCAATGTTATTAACATAGTTATTCCACCGTTGAGAAAACGGAAAGATGATATCGATTTGCTAAGGGAATACTTTATCGAAAAATACTGTCTTTTTTATAATAAAAAGCCTGTTAACCTATCGAAAAGATTGTGCAATATTTTCATAAATTATGACTGGCCCGGAAATGTCAGGGAATTAGAAAACATTATAAAAAATATTGTGGTGCTTGGTGATGAACATCAGGTGATGGATGAATTTGAAAGGAAAAGCATACAAAATTACGTTAAGGATGATTTGTTCGGAATAACCAGGGGAATGTATGACGACATTGGACGGGTATCTCTGAAGGTGTTAGCCGGCAGAGCAGCAAGGAAGGCCGAAGAAAAGGCCATATATGAGGCGCTGAATATTTCAGGCGGAAATAAAAAAACAGCGGCTGGTTTGCTTAAAGTCAGTTACAAAAGCATTCTAAACAAAATTAAGGAATACTCTTTATGAATCAACCCACGTATATCAACATAGATTATTACATTGAGACGGCATTACGGAGAAAATGGTGGATTATCG
>JAFCZU010000294.1 GCA_019314185.1 Deltaproteobacteria bacterium
TTGTCGTCAAAAAAAGTCGTTCTGCTTATGGCAAAAAAGACAAAGAGAAGTAGAAGAAAGAAATCTGTTAAACGCGTAGAAAAAATTGCAAAAGAAAATCAATATTTACTTATAGACGATATAAACTGAGGAGCGTCCCATAGATACTCCCCTCACCGATGAATCGATATTTCTTTTACAGCAGTTAAACATAAAAAACATTATAGTCGCCTATGATTGGGATAATGCAGGTAAGGCCGGTATCAATAAAATATCCAAAGATTTGGATTGTACGATATATTATCTCGGAGGCATGAAACCTGATGAAGATTCTGCTGACAAGCTGAAAAACCTTCAAAACATTATAAGCGGGTTTTCTCTCAAATACCTGTCAAATGCAGCAAAAAAGATACAAAAGCAAACCGACAAGCTTGTTGGTATTTCTTTTTTATCGTCTTCATCGCCCAGACCGTCCAAGGAAATCATATTCAAACCTGATACTACTCTTGATGTATCTTCAATAGACCCTTTGAAGCCAGGGAAAGTTCCTGAGAAGTACTTCTATGAAGTAAGCAGATTTTTGCCGTTACTCACTTACAATCACGCGAATAAGGCCGATTTGGACGGTAAAATACAAAACCTAATCAAGATATTAAACGAAAAACCAGAAAAGCCCGGAGACGGCAATCAATTTACCATCTATTCGGATTTCATTCGCAAAGAACTATATGATGACCTGGGCTATGCCCTCATACACTGGTTAAGAATAGTAATCGAACAGCAATACCGGAAACGAAAAATAAAAGAAACCGATTCAACTCTCGCAAAGTGGCTTCAAACTTCCCGCCCAACCATCATCAAATATAAAGGATCGGTCAAATATTTTACCGGTAAACAAGTATAATCTGTATACCGTTATCATAGTCTATCCGATACAATCATAATATGTTTTGCCCCGCTCTTTACTTAAAGGGAAAATGTTATAGTGAAATGATGGCTATTGTATATGTATTAGGGAGGTTATAGCAATTTTTAGACTTACGACCTGTAAACTGCGGAGTTAAATCTTACTTGTTTTTTCCTTGGCAAGACTGTATGGACGATGAGGACGGTGTTTTTATGATCGGACCCTTTTTTCTCAAAAATATCTCTGATATCAGGGAGATCAAGCGTTTTTTCTCGCATATTGGATATATCGGCAAAATTGAGAAAAACAGCTCACTTTTTCGATTTCAATATTCGGAGTTAGCGAGCTACAACAAATTGTAAACTATACAAAAGGTGCGCACATCATGCATGTTTTCGTTCCATGATATTGCGGGTTTTTTCTCACTAATCATTGTTAGGCCAGGGCTTGTGATATGCTGATGTATTTTGACTACGAGGACAAATTGCCGAAGAGATTTTCCACAACACAGTTTATCTTCATTCTTTCTCAGGAATGCTGGATTTTTTGAGAGAGAAAGCGGAGCAAAGGATTATGAGTTCAAGGTGCTGTTTCAACTGTTTTTCGTATGAATGGCTGCGAAACTACATTCACGAAAACAGCAGTGTGAAAGGGGCCTGCGACTACTGTGGGCAGAAACAGGTCGAGATAATCCCTGTCACTGATCTCTATCACCTTTTCGAAAACCTGATGCAAATTTACGTTCCGAGCGATGACCCGTACGGTGAATGTCTTATAGATTTAATCCAGTGGAACTACGAAATCTTTGGAGAAGACCTTTACACCTTCTGGGATGCAGCACGCCTGTTGGAGGATATTATGCAGGCGGGGTGGGATGATGATTCCGGGGATTCCCCAGTCGACGCGCACGAGTTATACTACAGACGAGAGTCACTTTGGTATCACACCACCATGGCAGCAGAGTGGGAGGAATTCTGCGATAAGGTAAAGGAAAATCCCACTCACGAACTTAACTTGCCTGCGCTATTCGAAGAGGAGATGGCTCGGTTGGAGATTGAGCTGTCACAAGAAACCGTTATTTACCGTGCTCGCGTTGGCTTTCTCAATGATGAACGAAATGGAGTTAAACCTCTCGGGGGCAAGGAAATAGGCGCTCCACCGCCGTCAAAAGCGAGAGCTGGTCGGGCCAATACTGAAGGTGAGGTGGTGCTGTATACGGCTGGCCAAGAGGTAACTGCCGTTGCCGAGATTCGACCCTGGCGCGGTGTACTTGTGTCCGTTGCTGAAATCAGGACTTCCAAAACACTTCATTTGGTCGACCTATGCCGCCCCATATCTCTCTCGAATCCTTTTTCAGACGAAGCCCCACAGTACGAATCTGAATTAGAGGATTTACTTATGGCGTTCGGTACAGAACTGGGGCGGCCTCTTCGAAGGGTTGACGATTCCCGAGACTATCTCCCTTGCCAGAAGCTTGTACATCGGATCCGTGAGAGTGGACTGTACGATGGAATTCGATATCCAAGCGCTATGGCCCCGAGAGGCACGAACGTAGTTATTTTTGATCACACATTGGCACAAATCGGACCTTCTAAGATCGTACAAATTTCTGATATGGAGATCTCTTATGGCCCAGTCGAAGAAGAATAAAAATCTCATTTTCAGAGACAGTGCATAACCGACATGCTTGGCCTAACAAGGCCGTTGAAGTCGGAGCGACTACTACGTGCGGCTTTTGCAATTCGGAACTAAAACATTTTTATTGATTCATTTCCAAAGCGGGCAGCAGATACACGCCGCCCGCTTAACGGCGGCGTTAGGGCAATAGAGAGAGGATAGCTTGAACTTCATAGTATATTTTTTTTCATTCCAACTTGTGTATATATTCTATGCGGTGGCAGTGTTTGGGCCAATAATATTTTTATTCTTTTTGTTGCAGCCAATTGCTCCTGGATTTTTATCTATCCTTGATGCAATTATTGGTATCATTGGCATACCATTGTTTGTCCTTCTTGTATGGTTTTCTCACCAGACCACCAAGAGAATAGCTTATTGGCATCTATCATTTACTGAATCATTTAAGGATACATTTAAGACATTTAAATCCTATATTGGAATAATCATCGTTAGAAATAAACGATGAAACCAAAGACGGACCTTTTACTAAATTCAGCGTGCCTCTTCGTGCTTTCCCCATTACTTGGGATGATGGCAGTTGGCTTCACCGTGGGATTGATAGAAGTTTTGATGTGGACCGTGGCGGTTACCGCAGGCTTGATCTCATCTATCTTTTTCGATGTTGACTTTACAGCTATTGAGTCGCGTATGCCAATAATTCGGCAAGTTGAAATATGGCTTATCTTTGGCGGAGGAACATTTGGTGGCATCATTTGGTCTTGTTTTGCGATAAGAGAAAAGTGGCTTGAGCATAGGGCTATAGGTAAAGGGTGGTGACTGAAGTGAATCCCAGTTACTTTTACGCATATGAAAAATTCAACGATGCACTCTATAGCCTCGCTACTGGGCCAGATGATGTGCGTCAAAGGTTACGTTCAGCCTATTGGCACTTCCGTCCCGTGGGTAAAAAGCACCTTCCTGAGCAACTGCAAAATGATTATCAATGGGTCTTAAATCAGCTTACGAGATTCCCACCTGTAATTGGTCGAGATGGGAAGGTGCTTCGTGGGGCCGTAGAAGAAACCTTAAACCGTATTCGTAACTCAACGGGATCGAAGATTGCTGAACGCATCTTACATATTTATCACCAATTAAACTGGCTCTATATGGAAGGAGAAGAGCCCTAACAAGGCTAATTAGCCGACGCAAAAAAACCGCGCGGCTGATTAGCAACGTTGTGCAGAAGAATTGGCGATGAATTCCATAAACCTCTACCAGCCGGAAACTATAAGGCGTCTTGTCTACCTTGACTGGAATGTCATCATATCGATGGCGGACGGGCATTTTGCTGAGTTTCGAGCAGCTTTGGAAGAAGCGAATGATAAGGACAACATCCTTGTTCTTTTCTCAGCTACGCACGTACAGGAAGCGGACAACATTACTGACCAGGAGCGAGCGCCCGAGGGGCTGTCGGGAAGGCGTCTTCGGTTCCTCTCAGAACTCACCAGGAATACGTACCTTTATAATGCTGGAGATCAAAACTCTCCGTCGATAAGAAGGCAAGGCCCAGAGGATGTCAGAAAAATCCTGAAAGAAGTCCCTTTCGCCAAAGAGTTAATGCACGATATTGTTAACATTTTTGACCTCGACCAGATGAAGAAAAATAGAGACCAACTTCAGCTCAACCCGAATGAATTGAACAACATCAAGCCGCCCGGCGTGATTGCCCAGCTTGATCAGATAGTTTATAGAAAACTGTCCGCGTTGTCTCCTCAATTACCCCCCGGGTTTGGTGTTCAACAGCTTCTGGAGATGGCACTCAAGTTCTACCCCAACTCAAGCACACTTGGCATTGAAAGCAAAATGGCTGCGGTTTTTTCGGCACTGAACTCTTTAGGGTTTTGGCCCGACAATCCTAAAAAAACCAGTTCTGAGGCAGCCTTCTACGATTCCATGCATGCCGCCAATGCCGCTCTTTGCTACTACTTCGTCACTGAGGATAAGGCTCTTAGGGTCAAGTCGCTTGCGGTGTACGAATTCTTTGACATAGAAACGCGGGTAATAAATATCGACGTAATGATGGTAAAGCTAAACGAGTTGCCGCACAACCTGTCAGTCAACCGGAACGGAATTACTGGCGGCTAAGTGCGTAAAGGTCTGGTGGTTCGCGGTAAGCCCATCGCCGTCCGGTTACTTCAACGTTAGAAGGACATCTTGAGTATGGATACGCTCCAAGAATACGCAAAAAGAGTGATGCAAGCACAGAACCTGAGCGAGGATGAAAATATACAGAAATATCTTTTATCAACTTGGTGTCAAAGCTTGAATTGTGAATTAATGTTTGACAAGGAGCAGGGGGACGCCCAGAAGACGGGAACGTGCGGGACATTCTTAAGCAATTCAATAACTGCACAGTTTAGAAGGGAGCTTTGGCAATGTTGTTGACTAAGTTGAATAAGTCAAATGCCGTTGGGGAATGGAGATGAGTTTTCAGAGGGGGTAAGGAACGATTATGAACCAGGAAAATGTCGCAATCATGAAAGAGTTAAAGGAGAGATTGCAAAGGAGATTTAGCTTTATCTCGAAG
>JAFCZU010000295.1 GCA_019314185.1 Deltaproteobacteria bacterium
GAGAATAGATAGCCGTTCGATGATATTTTCGCGATCTTTATCATCATTGAATATCTTACGGCGCTCTATTCCTCTGATCATGATATGATGCAAAAGACCGGGAGTGTCTAATCTTGCTGTTCTGGGCATGGTCGAATGCATACCACCAGAAACACTCAATGTCAAGTTATTTTACTATTTAAGGACGTCCCTGTCTCCTTTTCTCGGATCACAATTGGGAGATGAAAGAAACTCGTGGTGTTTCAGTTTTCCTCCATCGATTTTCAGATAATGCAGGGAATACTGGAAGGGAATTTGCTGATATGGTCTTGTTCTATCAAAGAAATGAATGTTTTTTTGGCGTAAAACCGTGGCCGGAAAAAAGGTTTTTCATTCCGCAAGCCGTTCAAGTATTCTATCATACCCGCTGATAACATTTTCCCATAAAAAGAACCTCATTTTCTTTGCCAGCCTGCTCTGGATCTCTTCATATTGCTTATAATCTGAAATTATCAGGAAAAGTTTTTCAATAAGATCCTGTCTGTTTTTATACAGGAAGTGCTCATGGAACTCTTCAGGAAGTATTTCCGGATATGAAAGCCTGTCAGGCACCTGAATTGCAGTGCTTATAACAATTGCACCTTGTTTAAGCCATTTTTCATACTTTTCTCTTGAATGTACGTATCCAAACTGAAGTATTCTGTCCTTAAACTTCTTTTCAGCTTTTTTAAACCCTTCAGGAATCTTGCCGAAATTTTCTCCCATAAGCGCCAGATTAAAATCAAGCCCCATGTTGTCTATCTCTTCAAGCGCGCTGAAAAACATTTCACAGTTCTTGTCAAATCCCCACCTGTGGTTCCAGATAATAAGAGGAGGCTCTGTCTGTTTTTCAGCATCAATATTCCTGTCAAACGGTACAGCTATACCAGGATAAAGCACCTCTGCCTTTTCACGTATTTTAGCTGCAATTCCTTTTGGCTTATAGTCACTCCCCCTTTTCATAAACTTTGGCACGGCATTTAAAAAGGCATCCTTATGCATTTTTGAATTAAACACAACCATGTCAGCCACAAGCGCGGTAGTAATATTTATTATCCCCAACTGGAAAGCGCCTTTGTCTCCCGGCGGCTGCGGATAGGTCATTTGGTTTTCATGGAAATATGCCAGAACAGGGGGGCATTGTGAACCAATAAGCGCCTTAAAATCAGCCAGGTTAAAAAGATCGGTCACAATAATACCGTCATATTTTTCAATTCGCTGGATATTATCTGCAATATGAATAGCCGCGCCAAGCATACGCCAGCGCCAGTTTTCGCCAGACATGGTCGTAATATCAACATTATGCGAGGAATGTGCAGACAGTCCGTTCACAAAAAGTGAATGCGAACCTATGCAGTATGTTTCTATAAAAAGATAATTCAGGACTGTTCACCGTGGTTATATTGAGGCTTTTTGCAAAATCTTGATGCGCAAGAAATCAGTGCAGATCGAGCCAAAAAAAATATTATATCAATGTATATCAGGATTGTAAAGAGGATGTTTTTTTTCAAAATATCAAGTTGTTTGTTACGGAGCTTTTACACATCCCGGGCCACTTATGACGCTTTTGCCACCGGACACTGGTTGAACGGTTATTCGTGTGCTGATTCGTTCCTTTAAGGCCGGCACATGAGAGATGATACCGATCAGTTTACCATCCTGCTGCAGCCCTGCAAGGGTTTCCAAGGCGGTTTCCAATGCATCTTCATCCAGGGAGCCAAAACCCTCATCAAGGAACAGCGAATCTACACGGACTTTGCGACTGGCCATTTTTGACAATCCCAGGGCCAATGACAGGCTGACAATAAAGCTTTCTCCACCGGAAAGGTTTTTGGTGGATCTGATTTCACCGGCCTGATAATTATCAACAACATTCAGCTCAAGTGGTTGATCATCGTCACGGATCAGCAGGTAGCGGTCGGTCATTTTTTCAAGCTGCCTGTTGGCATGTGACACCATCAATTCAAAAGTGAGGCCCTGGGCAAAGTTTCTGTATTTTTTACCGTCAGCAGAGCCGATTAATGAATGCAGCGCATCCCATCTTGTGCATTCTTTTTTCTGTGCTTCGATTAACATTTGTTTCTGTTGATATTTAACCTTCGCACCTGTATTGTCTGTAAGTTTTTGCTTTATGGCTCCAATTTCTTCACCAAGTTTTTTCAGGGATTCCAGGATTGCACCCTGTTCCTTTTTCAGATCATCAAGCGAAGTTTCAGTGGTTTTTTGGTCTATTTTCTGAGACAAACGGGTTTCCCTGTCTTTTTTCCGTGTTGTTATATCAGCCTGCTTATCGTCAAGCTTTTTGGCACGTTGACTCAATTTGTTCCTTTCATCAATGGAAAGTCGGCAGAAAATGAATGTCGGTTCATCCTCAAACCCGGCTTTTTGGCAGCTAATCTTAAAAGAGGCTTCAAGAGCGTCCAGCTTCGGCTTACCCCTGTTCGTGCTTTCTTTTAATGCTGTAATGCGCGTTTTTAAATCATTCAACTTCTCTCTGACATGATTCCTGTCGGCTCTTACTGCTTTTTCATATTTTTCAGCTTCATCAACAAAGCCTTCCAGCCTGACTTCCTCTGTATCCGGATTTTTCTGATCATACAGTCCATTACGTTCAGTAGTCAAATTATTGAGACCCTTTTTGTGTGCGTCAAGCACACCTTGTTTTTCCTTCAGCGTTTCATCAAGTGTTTGCATTATAGCATCAAGAGTTTTTATCTCAGATGCAAGGTCACTGGTTTGTTTTTCGATTTCAGTTTTTTGTTTTTGATAGTTCTGCCAGTTTTTTTGCCTGACAGCGAGAGCTTCTGAAATAGAATTCAAATTCTTATCAGAAATATCTTTAACAGCAAATGGTTTCAGTTTTGAAACAACTTTATTTTTCAATTCAGCGTATTTACCCGTTGTCAGTTGCAATTCTTTTTCAGAGCGCAGGATACTTGTTCGAGTGTCTTTTTGCTTGTATTGAGTCTGAGCAAGCTCTTTTTCTGCTTCGATTAATGCAACTCCTGCCTTTTTTTCTTTGGATTCATCTTTTTGCAGTTTATTCTTTAGATGTTCTGCTTTCTGAATAAGGCCGGACAGTTCGTTGATCTTTTTTTCGGTTTCATCAATTTTAGGGACGTTACCTTCAGCAAAAGGATGATGCAAAGATCCACACAACGGACATGGCTTGTCATCTTCTAATTTTGCGCGTTCGTCTTCAAGACTTGCAATCTTTCTCAGGCAGGCCATCTCACGCAAAAGGCTGTTATGTTCGGCTCGGTACTCCCGAAGCATGCGATCACCCAAAAGTTCTGAAATAGAGCCCTTTATTTGTGACTCCTGCTTTTTTGCGATATCATGCTTTTCTTTAAGTGCGGCGCATAATGCTTCTTGCTTCAAATGTCGGGTTGCATCTGTTTTAAACTGTTTTTTAAGTTTTAAAATCAGGGTATTTATTGCTGAAACATTTGTTGCTGCTGCCTGAAAGTTTTTGATCTGCTCATTTATTCCTGTCAGCTCAGTAATCAGCGTTGCATCATGGGCATTTGCAGACAGATAATCTTCAATCCTGAAAAGTTTTTTGCCGGCAGTTTCTTTATTGGATTCAACCTTTTGCCGGCGCTTTTTATTTTTTAAAAGCTGCGTTTTAATCTTTTTGCAATCTGACTCAGCCATTTTTAAGGCAGACTGTTTCTCTGAAATACGAAGATCAAGCGCCCGAGCTTTTTTAATCAGCTCAAGTCCGATTTTTTGTTCATCTTTGACTCTAATTATAGTTTCTTCAGCCTTTTTAAGAACTGTCTCTTTTAATCCCAGCATTTTTTCCTGGCCGGGAAGCTGAGTTTTTGATTTTGCCAAAGTCTCAAGATCAAGCTCCTGCTGCTGTCTTTTCGATGACAGGGTAGCGAATTCACTGTCTAATTCCACGGCTTTAATGGCCTGCTGCAATCTTGTTCTGTCGGTCTTAAATGCCTTTAAAACATTTGACAGAAACTCTGATTCTTTATTTATTGCAGAAAGCTCGCTTTTCAGCGCATCAATTTCGGTAAGCCATAGAATGGATTTCCCCAACGCATCATTTTCAGGGCCAAGCTCTTTTTCAATCTTATGTTTACAGAAAAGTTCCTGATTTAATGCAGTCTCGTCTTCATCGCTTAAAATGACTATTCCGCCGGTTTTTGCCTGCAGCAGTTCAAGCTTTCCATGTTCTTTACGGTGGCGTTCGTGAACACGTTTTGAAATTTCACTGTAAATCTCCGTGCCGGTAATCTGTTCAAGGATTGGAGCTCTTTCATCCGGCGTTGCCTGAAGAAATGCCGCAAATCCTCCCTGGGCAAGCAGCATGGATCGAGTAAAACGATCAAAATCCATTCCGGTTCGAGATTCAATGGCATTTGCCACATCACGTTTTTTTGACTCCAATATCTGACCACTGACAGCATCCGAAATCTCATGTTTTGAGTCAACAAGGTTGCCGTCAGCCTTTTTACGAGCTTTGTGCTGACTCCAATGGCATCGGAATTGACCCGCTTCTGTTTCAAAGGTTACTTCAGAAAAGCACTCGCCGGTCTGCCGGGACATAATCTCATTGCTGCTTTTATTAATTGATTTTAATCGCGGTGTTCTGCCGTAAAGGGCGAGACAGATGGCATCAAGAATGGTGGACTTGCCGGCGCCGGTAGAGCCTGTAATGGCAAATATTCCATCAGAAACATACTCAGGAGTCATGAAGTCTATGGACCACTCACCGCTAAGTGAATTGAGGTTTTTAAATCGCAGATTCAGTATTTTCATAGATTTACGG
>JAFCZU010000296.1 GCA_019314185.1 Deltaproteobacteria bacterium
TCAGTGTCGTCAGTGTCGTCAGTGTCGTCAGTGTCGTCAGTGTCGTCAGATTGATTTGTGTTCAAGTTGATCTAGATTCGGAACAGAGTATAATACCTGAATTGTTCTACCAACACTTTCCTTTTCTACAATTAAATTCATACGCTCCTTAAGTTTCTCAAGTCTAGGCCTTAATTTTAACGCCGGAGTTAACCACTACCATTTTCCGGTAAAAACCACTACCACTTGATAAAATCCAGAATAAAACGATCAACTTTCGGGGAAAGAAAGAAATTTGATCCATGCCCCAAACCATAACTTGTCATCATTGTGGTAAAATCGTACCACTAAATCCCCGTATTAAAAGACAAAAGTATTGCTCTTCATTAGCGTGTCAAAATGCTCGCAAGCGTTTGTTTGACAGAAGAACTACACCAAGTTCCAAATTCAAGTTATTGCAGCAAAAGCGCAATAAGCGTTGGCGAGATGCCTATCCGGCTCATGAGTATCAGAAGCGATACAGGAGGTCTCATCCAGCTTACTTAAAGCGCAATCGGGAGTTACAGCGGAAGCGTAACAAAAAGCGTCAAAAAGAACATGTTCCAATGATTGTAAAGACGGACACGTTACTTCTACAACCCTTACGAGACGGGATGTACATGGGTTTTAAGGTAAGAAACGGGAAGATTGTAAAGACGGACACGTTATTGCTTCAAATGCGGGTTCAGACTGGTGTAGATGCATTTTCGCGACTAAATCCAGGGTGATTGTAAAGACGGACACGTTCGTTTAATAAAAAACAGCTCTTTAGATTTACCTGGACTAAAAACAACTGCAATGAGTACGGTAATCCAGGAGATCCCTTTAAGTGAATTTGACTTATCCCTTGCAAGTGTTCGCATTGTTAATCCGGCCAGGATCCTTCAGGTCGAAAAGTCAATGCGTGTTCATGGTCAATTGCAACCAGTAATAGCTCGTGTTCACCAGAACAAATACCAATTAATAGATGGATTTAAGAGGTTTTATTGTTCGGAGAATCTATTGATAGAAACACTTCAGTGTCGCGTACTGGATATTGATTTACCAGGAGCCAAGGTATTGCTGTTAAGTTATAACCGTCCACACCGTTCAATGGAAGCCTGGGAGGAGGCTCTTGTGTTACGGGATTTACAACAGATCCACTCTTTAGACCAGCGGAGCCTTGCTGAACTTATCGGATATAGCCGCTCGTGGGTAAGTCGCCGCCTGTCGCTAATTGAAAAGATAGATGAACAGGTCTCCTCACAGATCATGATGGGAGTACTCTCAAGCAGTCAGGCCCGATCCCTTATACAGTTGCCGCGCGGCAACCAGTGTGCTGTTGCCGGTGCGATTATCGATTTTAATCTTACCAGTCGTCAGAGCGACACATTGGTAGAAGCATTTTTAAAGGCAAAAGATGAAGATCAGCAACAGTATATTCTTACCCACCCGGAACATGTACTAAAACAGGAACAGGCAGGTTCACCGCAAGAGCCTTATGATGTACGACTGTCTGCATATGGTAATGATCTGATGCATTCTATGATGCATGTACTCCAGAGTGTTCATATCGTGTTGTCGCGCATGGGTGATCATCGTGTTGGTATGCTAAGTAAAAGTGAGAGCATTATCATTATCCCAATTGTAGAGAAGGTAACAGGTTGCATAAGTAAATTAGCGAAAGTCAATGCTCAGTTACAAATCCATAAATCAACACAACAAGATGAAAGATGAGAGTTTAGAAAACACTGTAATCACGCTTCATGGACAGGGCTGGTCCATCCGCAGGCTATCCAAAGAGTTAGGCATATCTCGTGAGCGGGCTCGCCGCTTGCTGGCAGCAAACTCAGCTTTACGCGCTACCACCCAAAGAGAGCAGGTGAAACAAAAAAAGAGATGGCCGGGTAAGCTGGATCCCTACAAGGAGTTTATTGGTGAGTTGTTAGAGAAATACAGTAACATCACGAATCAGCGGGTATATGAGCACTTAAAGCAAAAGGGTTTTGACGGAGGAATCACCATCGTGAGTGACTACCTGCAGGGAGTGCGTAAGGTGGTAGTGAAAACACCTGTTCATATGGTGGAAACGGATCCAGGCCAGAGGGGGGCTCACGACTGGAGTGATTATCGTTTACCCTTTACCGGTTCAGGCAAAACAGAGCAGGTTACTTTCTTGAGTTATATCCTGGGCTATTCCCGCAGGCAATACATCGAGGTAGTAAATGACAAGAGGCAGAAGACTCTTTTTCAGTCTCTTATTAATGCGTTTATTTATCTCGATGGTGTGCCAAAAGAAATCAAGAGCGATAACCAGAAGGCGTGTGTGGATCGCTGGGAGGCCGGCCGGCCTGTCTTTAATGCAAAGTACCTTGAATTTGCCACCCATTACCGGTTCCGTCCCCTAACGATCCGTCCTGGCAAACCAACTGAGAACCTGAAAGTCGAGCGCCCGTTTTATTATCTTGAGAGGAGCTTTTTAAATGGCCGTGAGTTCAGGAATGTTGATGATCTTAAAGAACAGTTACAAAGGTGGCTTGAAAGTGTCAATGATCTGCGCAAGCATGGAACAACAAAAAAAAGGCCCATTGATATGTACATCCATGAGCATCCCTTTTTACAGGTTCTGCCTGTTAATCACTTTGACACCTCTCTTGTGGTCCACCTTATAGTGAATCAGGAGTCGTGTGTGCAATGGAAGGGTTACCAGTATGTGGTATCACAGAACTACATGTATGAAGTCTGTCCGGTTCGTATTACAGATCAGCATCTGATGGTTTACTCATCCAATGGTGAGTTGCTAGCCACTCATCCACTGGCAGAGAAAGGCCGTAAACAGCGCTACATCGGTGTTGTTGAAAAGGTGCGTAAAAAACCGGACCTGCTTATAGGTGATGTGATTGCCCGCCTGGAAAGCTTCTCTCCTGAGATGAGTGAGTATATCAGACAGCTCAAGAGACATAAGCCGGTATCCTGGCGTTATCACTTGCGCAACCTGCTATCGATGAAAGTAAACTACCACATCGATGATATCATGGTGGCAGTTCGTAGGGCACTGCAATACAGAGTCTTTGAATCAGGGACTATCGAAGGGTTCCTTGTAAACAACTCTGAGCCCAGATATAGTATCAAATTATCCTTTAAACCCAAAAACAATAATAGTTATGAGCAATAGAAACACAAATAAAACACTTAAAGAGCAGGAGCAGTTCCGGAAAAACTGCCGATACCTTGGACTAAAGGTTCTGGATGAAGAGTATACCCGGATGGTTGATCGGGCCAATGAAAACACTCTCGGGTACTATCAGTTCATTAGTGAGATCATTCAGGCAGAGGTCATAGCCAAGCAGCAGAGGCGTGTTGAGGCCCTTATTAAAAGCAGCAGGCTGCCCCAACCGCTGAAGTTACTGGCAGACTTTGATTTTGACTTCCAGCTAAAGTTGAATCGTAAACTGATTATGGATCTGGCCTCGCTACAGTTCATTGAGAGAAATGAGTCAATCCTTTTTACAAGTATAACCAACGGAGTGGGTAAATCACACATCGCAAGAAGCCTTGCCCTTATGGCCTGTCAGAAAGGATACAAGACCTATTACACTACCTGCAGTGATCTGATTAATGATCTGAACGCCGGAGTGTACGAAAAGACCCTGGACAAGAGAATGAAAAAGTATATCAATCCGGAGTTATTGCTTATTGATGAGATGGGACATGATCGCCTGGAGCTACAGGTCGTTAAGGAAGCTCACCTGCTCTTTAAAGTGATTGATAAGCGATACAATGATAACAAGTCCCTGATCTTTACAACAAATGTCGAGGAGCAGGACTGGCCAGAGTTCCTTGGAGACCCAATCACTACAACAGCCATATTGGATCGTATCCACCATCACTCAGTTATTGTAAAGATCGATGGTTCAAGCTATCGGCAATACGAGAGTGAATTACTACAAAAAAAGTATGCTGAAAAGAAACAGGAAAAGTCAGAAACAGGGTAGTGTAAGCCAAACAAGCAGAACAGATGGAAAGGTGCTGACAAAAGTTAGCGCCTTTTTTAATACTCTGATGTGGCTTATAATCATCGAGATAGAAAGCATACTACACCCCGGAATCAGTAGCACAGCTTACTCTGATAAAGTCGCTTGTTTTAAAAAGAAAAACGAACATGAAAATCTTCACCGGAATCATGCAAATAACTACCCTCTGAATCCTGCAACAAATCAACAACACAACAGGTGGTAGCATTTTGTCTTGTTTGGTGGTAAGGTTTATTAACGGCGTTATAAATTTGATCCTTGTTCGTGATAACCTGCTTCCCTGCCTAAGAACAGATTGCTGTTCCCACTTGAATTATGGCCTGCACCAAGTCCA
>JAFCZU010000043.1 GCA_019314185.1 Deltaproteobacteria bacterium
CTAAAGGAGCAATAAAAAATGCTCGATTAAATAGGTTAATCCAGACAGAAATTAAATATTGTTTTTGGGCATAACATACCCCAAAATTTTACTTGACTTTCCACGGATTAACTTTGTGGTTCAAATAGTTCTTATCCCTTAGCCCCTTAGGAAGTCCTATCAACGCATAATTTCATGGGCGTCCCCATAGAGAACATTCAGCGGCTGATGTGGCGAGATATCTTGGAATAGGACGAACAAATGTCCTTCGTTCGATAAAAAGGGGCCGTGAAATTTGAATAAAGCAACAAAAGCACCAGCGTCCCCCATCCGGGTTGACAAAGGGCCTCTTAATGGGTGCCCTCCTTTCCACGCATGCTTCTTTTTATGATTATCAAAAAAATACGACTTGCTGCACCCTTTGTTTTCTGCAATTATTCTCAGGCGGGGCTATCTTTTCTTATCTCAATGTTGTTGGCTAATATTCTGGGGCCGGAGGAATTCGGCGTTTACAGCTTCGGGCTGATATTCGCAACCGGGCTTCCAAAGATTGTTGGTTTTGGAGAAGAAAAAACGCTGGTAAGGGATCTTGTTCAGTGTGGCAATGCCTCAGCCATCCTAACCGCCTCCATGGCCATTCGGATAGTGCTGTCCATCATTGCAATAATAGGACTTGGGGTTTGGCTTACCATTGGCAATCAGCAAGCGAACGTACGTTGGACTGTTATTTTTTGCACCTTAGGCGGAATCCTGTTGGGTTTAACTCCTCGCGGGTGGTTCGATTTTCGTTACGAGATGACCAGGCATGCTTTTATTATTTTGACGGAGCGGATACTCTTCGGTGTGCTACTTCTCCTATCATTCAGCGGAAACCTGAGTCCCAAGGGCGCTGTAACCGTAGCCTTTTTTCTCCTAATTTCCAGGATGGTGTCGGTTTCTGTTCAATGGTCACAGGTCTTTAAGACTTTTAAAGTGGTGCTTTCCAGGATCGACCAATTCATAAAACTTCTTCTCAAGGAAAACTATTTAATATGGGGCGGGGTGCTGGGCAATCTCATGATGACTCATGTCAATCGAATCATTTTAAACGAAAAAATGGGACCTTCCGAGCTTGCCTTCTACGGATTGTCCATTCAAATAGTTATGTTTGTTCAACTGTTCCAAGGTCAAATGCTGCGTCTGCTAACTCCTGGAATTGCCAAAATCACAGTGTCTCAATTCAGCCCCAAGGAAATGAGAGAAAAATTTTTAAAATATGTTGGCCTCTCTTTCGGATTGACATGCCTTATTGTGGTTCCACTCTTTTTTGCGGGCCCCTTTATCATAAGATCCTTTATGCGGCCTGAGTTCGAAGGGGCCATACCTTGTTTTTACATCTTACTGCTTTGGACCACCATTTATGGGGCGGCTATTGTCAACAATCAATTCTTGATAAGTCTTCGACTCAGCAAACAATTCATAGCGATTACAATAATTTTTGGCCTCTTATCCATCTTTATTGCCTTGAAACTGGTGCCTCTTTTTGGAGCGATGGGAGCTGCTTTATCTCTTTTCATTTCTCATGTAGGCTCCATTATTTGCCAATTTATTTTTGTTTGGGTGAGGTCTGGCATACCTGCTTCAAAAACCATCATAGAACTTTCCGGTAAATAAAAATGATTTTGCGCAGATTAATTAACCTTATTCAAAGAAAAAGGCAGAAATTGCATCTGCTAAAATCTTTGGAAAAGCCCTGCTTTATAGACGAAACGGCTCGTTTTGTGTACCACCACAACATTTCCATAGCAAAATATACCCGAATCGGCCATGAAAATCATTTGGACGGGGAAGGCGGGCTTACCATAGGCGAGGGAACCATCCTCGCCTCCAAGGTGACGATCTTAACCAGTTCTCATATTTACAAGCAAAAGGATTACTTGCCCTACAATGCAGATGACGAACTACTTCCGGTAAACATAGGCCAAGGTGTCTGGTTAGGGTGGGGGGCTATGATCAGGCCTGGGGTCCAGATTGGCGATGGAGCCGTAATTGCCATGGGCGCTGTGGTGGCGAAACACGTACCAAAGGGCGCTGTGGTGGCTGGAAATCCCGCAAAAATTATCGGCAGGCGTGACAATGAGTGGATTGATGAAATAGTAAAAAAACAACGATATTACCTGAAAGCCGTTATTGAAGAGGGATTGAAGCGAACCTCACGAAAACAAACTGTGGATTATGGAGCGCTATTAAAGTGATGAATAATCATTTAAGGAGTAAGCCTGAGTCAAAAAAAATGCCCCCGTTTTTTATCTTCGGCGCACAGCGATCGGGAACAACCTTATTCAGGCTTATGATCAACAATCATCCCGCTCTCGCCATACCGCCCGAATCCCACTTCTTTTTGCGATTATTCAAGTACCTCCCACTAAAAGGGGAATTGAGTCCTGAAGAGGTCAAATTAGCTGGGAATATTATTGATAGCGAACCCCGTTTCAAAACCTGGAATATTTCAGAAAAGCGTCTTAAAGAACTCCTCGCAGATCTGTCCTCGCCCACTTTAGCTGATATTGTTACAGCTGTTTTTGAAGAACAAATCAAAGGAAGCGGGAAAGTGCGCTGGGGAGATAAGACACCGGAATATATTGTCATTATGCAACAAATTAGTTCTTTGTTCCCGGATGCCGCTTTTTTGTGCGTCGTGCGTGACGGTCGTGACGTCATACGCTCTTTACATGATAAGAATTGGCAAGGCTGGTCCAATTACCAGAGAGCACACTATTGGGCTGATTGTGTTGAGAGAATTGAAAACTTTGCAAAAAAGCTGGGCGAAAAGCGTGTTTTACGGGTTCATTATGAAGACTTGGTACTCAATACGGAAGACACCTTGAGAAAGGTCTGTAGCTATTTGGAAGTTTCATACGACGGAAACATGGTTCGATACCACGAAAATTTCGAACATAATATAACGAACCAGGAAAAAATTTCAGGCGTGCACACTAAATTGGGTCGTAAGCCAAGAAAAGATGATGCTTTTCGTTGGAAAGCCCAATCCTCCGATTTATCAACATACCTTTTTGAGTTAGTAGCAGGAGATGCACTCGACCTTGTTGGGCTTGAAAGAAAATTTCCTAAGAAAAAAACTATTCTTAGATTTATAATTTCTAATGCATATATTGGTTTTGGGCAGTTTTTAAGTATCTTATATTTTTTCTACCACAAATTTTTCTCACAAGGTGTAAAAAAGAAATTAAATACTTATAAATTCTTTGCGTTATTGAAGAAGGTAATTAGAAGTACATAATCTGGTTGCTGATAACACTTTGTGGGGAACCAATACGCAATGGATTGTAGCGTGAGAGTTAAGTAAAACAGGATATGGTTTCTAACACAACACCAATTAGTCAAGACATGCGAAAAAGGCCATACTGGACGCCTGCGACAATAATCTTCATCGCTCTTCAGGCAGGAGTGATGTGTTATCTACTATTATTCAGTCTTTCGAATAGCTTTTCTGTGCGGATTGTTTTGGCCTTAGTTGTTTACATGATTTCTACTTTCCTATTTATCTGGGTGGCTAAAAAGGAGTTTTATGATCTCCATGAACAACTGATTTTTTATTTTATAGTTTATTTTTTATTTTCAATTTTTTCATTGAAAGCTGTATGCGTTTTCACTTGCCCTAAGCTATTTTGGCCTGGGATTTACAAATTTAATACATCAACTATAGCTCACGCCTATTTCATCTTCTTGGCAGGGTATATTCCCTTTTTCACTGGATATCTAATTTGGGGCAAAAATAGAAATCCGAATATTAATACTGCACTCAATAGTAAATTATATGAACAGGAGATAGATGAATCATATGTAGTCCCTACTACCTCGCTCATTTTTATATGTATCATAGGTATATCGCTCAAGGCTTTTTCTTTATACTTTCTTCAAATTGGTGACCCGAATGTTTTACCGACACGTATTCAAGTTCCTTATTTAACTGGTATTATTTATTTTATTTGCACAAGTGGGTTGCTATTTTTGCTGACAGTCTTACTTATCTTGACTGCCGTTAAACGTCGTTTTTTTTTGTTCGGCATCGGCCTCGCTTTGTTGCTCATCTTTACGATACTCGACTTGTCTGTGGGCTGGAAGAGTCCGCTTCTCTATTTTCCGTTGATTATCGGTTTTGTAACTTATGCATGCTATAGGAGGCATATAAAATCAATTTATAGGCCTCTTACAATAGGCTTGATAGCATTGAGTTTAATTGGTGTTAACGCCTATGTTGGCATCCAGCACTACCGGTATTTAAGGATTTCCGGAAAGGCTGATTTATCCAATTCGCCAAATGTAATATTTTCAGCATCGGCAGCTGAAAATATTGCTTCAATTATTACTCGGTTCGGTGGTTTTGAACAGCTGGTGACAGTACTATCATACATAGAAAGTCATCCAGAATTTAAGCGATTAGGATTTGCAGCTATGTGGGGGAATGAAGCTACAGAGTTTTATACTCATAAGCTTATTGGCTCGTCCAAGCAATCGAAGACCTCCTATTCTTCAAACCAGTGGGGGCAATTTTACCTTTCCCTCGGAATATGGGGGGTAATAGCTGGTATGTTTGTGGTGGGTATTATAATGAGGCTTGTCCAAAAGATATTCCTTGATAATTGCCATATGCCATTACTACGCGACTCAATTGTGCCTGCTATTTTTCTTCTAAATAGAAGGATTTTTTCCGGCACTGGGGAATTTATATATTTGGCCAAGTATATTTTAATACTTTGGATTTGTTTCTGGTTCACACGCCGTATTCTCGGGGACAAGAATATACATAGTCGGTTTTAAAGCTCTCCTTTTTTATCAGTTCTTACTGTCAACAAAATAGATGTAAAATTCAGAGAGTAGTCAAAAATTTAAAGGGCGGTCAGATTAAAATATGCCTCGAACAATGAAAATTTTATTCGTGCTGAATCAGTTGCCATACCCACCAAGGAATGGAATAACCATACCGACATTCAACTATCTCAGTAGGTTGGCATGTGATCACCACGTATCTTTACTGCTGGTCAAAGAAAATATCGAACAACTTGATCATGAACAGGTCGCTAATAATAAAAAATATGTAGAAAAACTGTGGATTGTAGAACGATATAGGATACAAAAAATAGTGGCTGTCAAAGATGAAATTCTTAACCGCAGGCCCTACTTTCTTGGTTGGAATTGCGATAGCAAGAAGTTATACGATTGCTTAGATGGACAGGCCTTTGATGTTGTTTGGGGCAGCCCCGTAAGCGTTGCAGATGTTATGGAATCAATATACAATATTCTGGGGCCATCCCCTGTCTATGTGGCTGGCATTAGTGATTGTTATACCGCTGTTCTTAGGAATATGGGAAGAAAGCTATTCATGAAAGGATTAGATTGCAAAACTCGAATACTATATGCTCTACAATGGACGCGGAGTGGGTTACTTGGACGTATGGAAGCCAAAATCCTACAAAAGTATGATTTGATTCTAGTGCAGACTGACGCAGATAAGGTATGGCTTAGTAACATATCAGCAGGGAAACTATATAATAAGATTACGGTATTGCCAAATGGCGTAAATGAAAGTTTATTCCAGTTACCTATTGAGTATCGTAGTCAAAATATTCTTTTCTTAGGTGCTCTCGAGGGCGGGTATAAAAAAGTCTTATCTTGGATAATCGAAAATATATGGTCCATAATCAGGTGTGTTCGAGGAAACGCAAGTTTCTTTATCATAGGCAAGGGTGCATCTACCGAGCTTCGCAATCTCATGTTAAAGGATAATCACATTATTTATAGCGAGTATGTTCCGGATATTTGTGATGTATTCAGAGAAAAGGCAGTCATGCTTGCACCTGTTTTCAAAAATTACGGATTAATCAATAAGGTAATTGAATCTATGGCTGCTGGTGTGCCTGTAGTGGGGGATTCCGGCAGTTTTAATGGTATTCCGGGATTTGAAAATGGTCATCATGGCATTATTGCAAAAAACGCCCAAGATATGGCACAAGCGGCATTAAATGTACTTGGTTCACCCCAAAGCCATCTGAAGATTGCTCGTTCTGCCAGGGCCCTTGTTTTGAAGCATTTTTCCTGGCAAGATAGAATCCATACGATTATTAAAAAACTTGAATCACTAAAATATGGTAAGTAAAAAGCTATCAATTAGAAACAAAATGAGATCGTCTGTAAAAATATTTTTTATTGCCTGCTTATTGTGTGTCGTCGCGCTTTGTTTTGTTCGACAAGCCAATTCTTCAACAAAACTGCTCCACAATCCCGGGTTTGAATTTTTTATATTAGGCGAAGATCTCCCTGATTTTTGGGAAGAAAACCCATCCTATAAAGCTGATTCGATAGTTGTTCATCATGATTCGCAACAAGCTCATGGAGGATCAGTTTATATATCTGTAAAATCTGGCCAGACAAGCGCGGCTATAATCGGGTATGGGCGGTTAGATTTGCCAAATTATAGGGGACGTTTTTCTATAGCACGGGGCCATCGATATCAACTTTCTGCTTGGCTGCGGGGCAGCGCTTCTATCAAATTAGTTTTATATGAATACGATTCAAAACTTCATTTTTTAAGAAGTAAATCTTCGTCGGTTAACCTGGTGACTAAGGAGTGGCAGCCTTATGATATAATTCTTGCTCCCGATTCTGATGCAGTTTATGGGTTGTTTGCGATACATATTGTTGGGAAAGTTGATATTGATGATGTCGATGTCATGGATTTAGATGGAACACATATTCCAGATAGTTATCAGCTGGATTCACGCCTCCTTCCGAAAACATCGGATTGGTCTGGTTTGAATTTGGGTATTAATAGTGATGTCCCGCCACCATGGACATCCTTATCGGTTGTTAATAATGTAGCATCATGCTGGGGTCGAGAGTATGAATTTGATGGAACAACACCATTCCCAACCTCAATTACAACTGACAATAATTCTATTTTAACTGGCCCCGTCGAATTAAATATTATAGTAAATGGCCGTCAAGATAAATGGGTTAAAGATTCAATAAACTGGACGCAAACAAGTGGAGCGGTAGCGAAGTTCTCATCTACTTCTCATTCTCAGTTATCTAACATTAAACTTTCAGCAGACGTAGATATAGAATTTGACGGCATGGTTAAAATTGATTGGACATTGAGTCCCAGTCAGGCGACCCATATAGATTCTCTTACGTTAAATATTCCTATTAAAAGCGAACACGCCATGTATTTTCGCGGTCATGAAGAGATCCAGTCGCAGGATGATGAAGGTCGTTGGATTGCACCAGCACTTGTGACGGGATATTCCGGTAAGAGTTCATATTCATATAGCAGTAATGGTTTTATGTATCAAGTTTGGCTGGGTGATGATTTGAGAGGTTTAGCTTGGGTAACGGATTCAAATCAAAACTGGAATATCTCCGGTTCGGCTGTAGAGATAACAAATGAAGGGTCTTTTGTTCGGTTAAAGTTAAATATTATCGACAAAACTTTCACCTTAACGTCACCTATCTCTTTTATGATGATTTTTCAAGCCACTCCGGTTAAACCTTTGCCAACCGGTTGGGATCAATGGCATTTATATACAAGCGGTGCAACACCTTCACAAGCGGCCAGTTATGGAGCTTCTATATACTCGAAATATACAACCGGTACTCACTACAGCACGCCTGCAACTTATCCTTATCCCGGCACTGAATCAAAAATAGCCACTATAACAAACAGCAAAGTTAAAAGTCATAACGCTGGTATTAAATTTTTTCTTACGACACGTACTTTTTGTGCGGGAGCTGAAACCCCAGCGATGAAAATATATAGCGCTGATTGGAGAACTAAGCCCAGGAAATATTTTTTGGATGATGGAACAATAATACAATATGTTTGTGCTGATGCTAATGGCTGGATAGATTATCACCTTTATATGGCAAGACAGATATATAGAATTATTGGAAATGATGGATTTTATTTCGATACATCTGGGGCTTTGCTATGCTCAAATCATACACATGGATCTGGTTATCAAGACGACCAACAAGAATGGAAACCGACCTTAAATATACTTTCTTTGCGCAATTTTTATAAGCGATTATATGTATTGAGTTTGCAAGAAGGTAAATCGCCACCCATGTTTCATCATCATGTTGCTCCACTTATTCCCGCAGTAGGATTTGTTGATTTTACGATGGATGGAGAATCATGGATTTTTAAACCAAATTACGACGATCTATTTGCTAATGACTGTATAAATTTTCGGTTGCGCTTTATGGAGTGGCAATATGGAACAGTTCCACTTTTTTATGGAGTATTGGGATTGCCCTGGCGTTTCTCGCCACCTGTTGCAAAAACGACAGAAGAAGAAATAATGACCTTATGCCTTCTACACAATATGTTCCCAGCGGCGGGTGTAAGCGTAAAGGAGTTAGGAAAGGTATGGACGGTATATGATTCTTTTGGCATAGGCCAGGGTGAATGGCTTCCCTTCTGGAATAACGAAGGATTAATAAATGCAGGGGGCAGCAACATCAAAGTGTCTTTATATAGAAAAAGAAAGGAACTATTGATTATCGTTGCAAATATTGGCAAGCAAGAATATCACGGTCGTATCTCACTGAATCACAGATTGCTCAATTGGTCGATGGAGCAAATAAAGGTCGTAGACGCATTAACAAATAGCATTATCGCAAAAGGTGCATCGGGATTCAAAATTGATTTAAAGGGCAGAAATTATGTCTTACTCAGAGCTTTTGTTCGATAGTATTTTCCTCTGATCAAATCTGAAATTTCCAACGCAACGTTTTATTCCTATTGATAAAGGCCCAAGCGATATCATGCCGAATTGACTAAAGAATATTCAGGGTGGTTTTATCAATTCCTCTGCGCCAATATAAGTAAAATACGGAGAGCAGATGTCTTAATAAATATAGAACAGATTCAGATTGTTGGCCAAAATCAACTTTAAATAGATAGCCGAGGTTTGGAATTAGTTATGGATACCAGAATCAGAGCAAGCATTAAGATTACTGCATTACAGCGTTTATTAATGATCAATTTGCTTTCAGGTGTGTTGCCACTTTATATCGTTACAGAATATCCCAAGTCCGGAGGCACCTGGTTGTCCCAGATGTTGTCCGATTATTTGCAGGTGCCATTCCCAAGAAACGAATTCCCCAAGTTCGAGTCCTGTATTATGCACGGCCATTACATATACAATGCCTTTTTGATGAATGTATTCTGTGTTATGCGAGACGGGCGGGATATAATGGTTTCTTATTATTATCATAGCTTATTCAGAAATGAGAGGTTTAATGCAAGATTGGTGGAAATTACCCGAAGAGAAGTACCATTTAAAAACTATGATAATATCGAAGATAATCTTCCCGCATTTATAGAGTACAAATTTACCCGTAAGAAATATCCTAGGTTTACATGGGCTGACTTTGTTAATAGTTGGGCAGATAAAGATGTTGCTATTATAAGGTATGAGAACTTATTGCGAGATTCAGTCAAGGAACTTGGTGAGTCTATAAAAAAAGTGGTTGGATATGACACAGATGAGAAGAGACTTACAGAAATAGTTGAGCGGTACTCATTTAAAAGACTTGCCAAACGTAATCCTGGTGAAGAAAATAAACATAGTTTTCTTCGTAAAGGAATTGCTGGGGATTGGAAAAATGTATTTAACAAAGAAGCAAAAGAATTATTCAATTATTATGCAGGGAAAGAGTTGATAAAATTAGGGTACGAAAAAGATGAGTCATGGGTTTATGGAAATTGAAAAGAAATCTATCCTCTTTGGTATCAAGTGACCAAAATATGTCTGGATTGACATGATAAGAGCTAAGACATCCAACCTCCCGCGAACCTGGCACATAACCGGCGGCTGCGGTTTTTTGGGAACTAATTTAATTACCAGACTCGTTGGGCAGGTTGGATGCAAGATCCGAGTCGTGGATAATTTAAGTGTTGGAACAAGAGACGACCTGAGTAGAGTTTGTGATTTTGTTGAGACAGATAAGCCAGTTCAGAATTCAGACGATGTTGAACGGTGGGTCGGAAATATAAGAGACGCCGATTTTGCCCTAAGAGCTGCATGGCTGCATGTTTGTGTAAATGAATGAAACAAAACAAAAAGATAAGAGTAGCCAATGTTATCATGGAGGGTCGTTATGGAGGGCCTCAGGCCAGGATTACTGCTGTTGCTGAAAAATTAAAATATGTCGGCATCGAAACTATTGTAGTCTTCCCGAAAAAAGATTCAGACCCTTTTTATAAAAAGCTTTCGGAAAAGAATATCCAAACAAGGCGACTTAGTTTGCACCGCCTTACCAAACAAAAATCTCACTTCGCTAAGTTTATTGCCTTCTTTGTCTCGGAGTTATTTTCTTTATACAAATTGTTCAAAAAAGAACGAGTAAATATTGTTCATTGTAACGGCTCATGGCAAATCAAGGGCATTATTGCTGGGAAATTGAGTGGTGCAAAGATTGTTTGGTTTCTAAACGATACGCAAATGCCTAAGTTATTAAGAATGATTTTTAGAATTCTGACGTTGATTTGTTGTGATGCTGTCATTGCAAACGGCAACAGAGCAAAAAAGTATTATTTAGATGATCTTAGACTTTTAACTATCCCATATGAAGTAATTCAATCCCCTGTGGATCCCTCCATTTTTGATCCCGGAAAAGTTAAAGAAGACAGCAAAATAGCGGGTTATCCGGGGTTAAAGATTGTTATGGTGAGCAATATTAACCCGATAAAGGGGGTAGAATATTTTATTGAAATGGCTTCTATCCCTAACAAGCAACATTCTGATCTGAATTTTTTTGTGGTGGGGTCACATCTTGCCAGCCAACGGACATATTCAGAAAATATGTCCCAGATGGTTAAGAATCTTGGGTTGAAAAATTTGCACTTTTATGGGCCATCAGACAATGTTCCCTCTGTCCTAAAAGCCGCTGATATTTGTGTCTGTTCTTCAATCGCTGAGGCATCGCCTATCTCTGTTTGGGAGGCTATGTCTATGGCTAAACCAATAGTTTCCACTGATGTGGGGGATGTAGCGCGGTTTGTTAATAATGGGGAAAATGGTTTCGTGGTTCCGATAAAGGATTCTGTTGCCTTGGCTGAAAAAGTAAGTCTGCTGGTTGAAAATGCGGGGTTGAGAGAAAAGTTAGCACAAAAGGTAAGAGATGTGGCAGTTAGAAATTTGGATGTGAATATATGTGCCGTGAGGCATGCACAATTTTACAGAGAAATTATGAGAAAAATTTAAAAGCTAACGGGGACTATGTTTGGTCAATTCGAGCCCGTCATGTAACGCCAGTTTCAATTGGAGGATAGTTATCAATGATCATTTTAGGTCTCAACGCTTATCACGGAGATTCTTCTGCTTGTGTGATCCGAGACGGCGAGCTGATCGCAGCCGTTGAGGAAGAACGGTTCCGCAGACAAAAGCACTGGGCTGGGTTGCCTGTCCGGTCAGTAGAGTACTGTTTGAGCGCGGCAGGAATCAGCCTGACCGACATTGATCACATTGCTATTAACCGTGATCCCAAGGCTAATGTCCTCAAAAAGGTCCTCTTTACCTTTGCCAAGCGGCCTTCCCTGCGACTAATCACAAATCGTCTTCAGAACGCGTCTCGGGTTAGGGATATCAAAACGAAACTTGCAGAGGCCTTTGGCTTGACTCCTGGGTCCATTAGGGCGCGGTTTCATCCCGTGGAACATCACATAGCTCATTTGGCAAGTTCTTTTTTGGTCTCGCCGTTTGATGAAGCTGCGGTAGTGTCTGTGGACGGCTTTGGGGATTTCGTAGGCACAATGTGGGGAGTAGGGCGGGGTGGACTGATAGATGTTCACCACCGAACTTTTTTCCCTCACTCTTTGGGCCTCTTTTACCTGGCACTCACCCAATACATAGGTTTTCCGAAGTACGGTGATGAGTATAAGGTAATGGGAATGGCCGCCTATGGAAAGCCCAGCTACTTAAATGAAATGCGTAAGATCGTACGCGAGGAAAGAGACGGCGATTTCAGCATGGATCTTGACTACTTCATCCATCATTCGGAAGGTGTCACTATGACATGGGAGGGAGGCGAGCCGAAAATGGGGCCGGTATTTTCTACCAAGTTAGAAGAGCTGCTGGGTTCCGCTCGCTCTTCTGGGGATGAATTAGTCCAGCGCCACAAGGACATAGCTGCATCCCTTCAGGCCCGCTATGAGGAAGTTTTTTTTCATATATTAAATGCCGCCTACAAGAAGACAGGCTCTAACCGCCTTGCCTTAGCTGGTGGCTGTGCCATGAACAGTCTCGCAAACGGGAAGATATTCGCAAACACTCCGTTCAAAGAAGTTTATATCCAACCAGCCGCCGGAGATGCCGGCGGGGCCATCGGAGCCGCATACTATGTCTGGCATCAAGTTCTCGGGAAACCACGGTCTTACGTCTTGACGTCCCCTTATTTGGGGCCTGAATTTGGAGAAGGGGAATTCCTTGAGGTGCTTGGGCTGGCTGGTGAATGTCAAAGCACGGGCACTCAGGAATCAAAGAAAGACAAGGGTGCTGATATAGCGAAAAGCAGCGCGTCCTGGCGCAAGAAACTCGGAGATGCTCGTGAAGAGTTTCTGATAGAGAGGATCGAAGACGAAAGAGAGCTGTGTCGCAAGGTGGCGGAAGCCATTGCAAACGGCCTTGTCGTAGGCTGGTTTCAGGGGCAAATGGAGTGGGGCCCAAGGGCATTGGGTAACCGTAGCATCGTCTGCGATCCACGACGAGTGGACATGAAGGATATTCTCAACCTGAAAATCAAACGTAGAGAGTCATTTCGACCCTTTGCACCATCTATTCATGAAGAAGCAACAGGAGAATATTTTGAGATAGATTATCCTGATCCTTTTATGCTCAAAGTTTACAAGATTCGGCCGGAGAAGCATTCTGTAATCCCAGCAGTTACACATGTGGATGGCACCGGTCGTTTGCAGACCGTTAATAAGGACATAAATCCAAAATACTGGCGTCTCATTGATGAATTCCGCAAGATCACGGACGTTCCTGTAGTATTGAATACTTCGTTTAATGAAAACGAACCCATTGTTTGTCACCCCAAGGAAGCGCTTGCCTGCTTCTTGCGAACCAAGATGGATATCTTGGTGCTCGGAGATTATATGGTCAAGCGAGGCCAGTGAGTGGTTAAACTCTCCATAATTACTACGGTATTGAACTCCGCCGCTACAATTCGAGATTGTATCGAAAGTGTACACAGCCAGAATCAACCTGTTGAACATATAATAATCGACGGAGGCTCCACTGACGGCACTCTTGAGATTGTCGAGGAATATAGATCAAGGCTGTCCAAGGTTGTCTCTGAACGAGATGAGGGGATATACGATGGCATGAATAAGGGATTGCGGTTGGCTACAGGGGATATTATCGGACTGCTGAATGCCGATGACGTATACGCAGGTCCGGATATCCTGACCAAGGTAGCCAAAGTATTCAACGAGGAGCATGTTGATTCCTGTTATGGTGACCTCGTATATGTGCACCCGCATAATATGGAGAAAGTGATCCGTTACTGGCATTCGGGCTCCTATGATGTCCGACAGTTCTACTGGGGCTGGATGCCGCCTCATCCAACTTTTTTTGTGCGTCGAAGCGTCTATGAAAGATATGGGCTTTTCAATCTGGATTTAGGTTCAGCCGCAGACTATGAATTGATGCTGAGATTTCTTGTCAAACATAGAATCACTACAGCTTATATTCCTGAGATCCTGGTCAAGATGCGCAGCGGAGGAATGAGCAATGCCTCATTGAAAAACCGCTTATTAGCAAACCGCAATGACAGGCTGGCCTGGGAAGTAAATGGTCTCAAGCCTTATCCATGGACATTATATTTGAAGCCATTACGTAAGGTCGGCCAGTATATCTTTAACAA
>JAFCZU010000297.1 GCA_019314185.1 Deltaproteobacteria bacterium
CCGATGAACCAGATTGCAAGCATGATGATGACACCTATTTTAACTTCATAGAGGTCAGTCATTGCCCCGATGAGCATTACAATTAGTCCGAGGGCGAATATTAAACCGCCTAAGCCTTTTCTCCTGCTTTTGTCCATATTTTTGCCTCCCCTGGCTTTTCCTGGTTTTACAGGTATGGTTAATTCATTGGGGGCAGGGGGTACTTATTATTTACTGTGGGAGCGGGAGGTTTGGTTCATTGCCAGTAAAAAGATGCCGAATCATAAGGAATTTAAGCATAGACAATTATGGAGAATATCATGCACTTTAAAGTTGTTCTGGAAGAGGATGAAGAAGTCAGTGGGTATATTGTTAGCTGTCCTAGTCTTCCGGGTTGTTTTTCCCAGGGGGAAACTTCGGATGAGGCTTTGGAAAATATTAAGGAAGCCATACAGGCTTGTCTGGAGTCCCTGGCTATTAAGTCCTATATTACAAATCCTTCGTCCAGGGTTGTTGATGTGGTTGCTTAATGTCTGGACTTTTCGATTATTTCAGGGATGAAGGCTATTAAGGCATTTAATTAAAGCTGCCGGGCTTACTGTTGACGAACTCGAGGGGTCGTTGTAATTGGGAGGGGGAGGGTTTTTACACCTAACTGTTGAGCCCGTCACGAACCTCGGATTCGAAAATCTGAGGCATCAAAGAGGATTCTCATGGTTTTTAAAGCTCTTTGGTCGCATCTCAATATCGCCTAATTGCAGCGCAAGACTGCAACGACAGAATTTTTTAATCCTTATCTTTATCTTGGTGGTGGGATTAATTTATCCCGTAAACGTTGCAGGTTGAGGGCAGTAAACGTTTCGCCTTGGAAGACTATCTGTTTGACTGGCGTTTTTCTTCCTTTGCTCTGTTCTTTAAGATATGCGCTGACATCCATCCAACGTATGGAGCCATCAGAGGTGCGTATCACAAGCATAACAGGGTAGGCCTGCTGTTGCCAATATTCGGCATGGCGAGAGTTTTTGATCGTGAATACCTCAGTCCCATCTTTCCTAGACTTATACAGGTATGAATCACCAGATTTGAGTTGCATATAGACGCGCTTACCGCTTGCCTTTCCCGCATAGTCCTTGAACTCAATCTCGCCATCTATACCCCAATCAGAGTTGGGTGTAGGCCGAAAGATTTGTCCAGCCTCACCAGCGATTGCGAACGCATGCCCTATCAGTATCAGCTCTCGGCTCTCATTGTCTATGTTGATCCTCGCTTTCTCGTCCATTTCCTGTACCTTTCGCATGAATTCATTTGATGCAAAATTATGTTCTATTAAATCAAGCAATGGCACACGTTTCTCACATATTGTACAGATAATGTCCTTTAAACCATTCTGCAATCGGGTCTGGATTGCTTTGCGGTTTTCCACTGGAGTGTCGCAATGGGGGCATATATATGTGCGTATTCGTGTTACATCTTCGGTACGCGAAAGCAGGTGTTCATGTACATATTTGATAAAAATGACTTTTGTTTCATCCTGCACACCAGCCTCGAAATAAACTACGATCTCAGCCGCACCTTCTGCTTTTTTATTCATTGCCAGCCCCACACGCTTTCCTCCAGGTGTCTTGAAGTCGGCAGCATTTTTCCACAATTGATCCTTCTTGAAGCCATCTGAATAGCTAAGTTTCACAACAAGAGTCGAGTATATCTCATCCAAAGTCCCGGAAAAACCGTATGTCACAAACACGTTAGGATGCTCTGGCAAATCAGGTTTATCGCGCCTGAAATAAGACGGGAACACAAGGAGCGTCCCTTTCGGCGTTTGTTCTCGAAGGCAAAGCGCACGATCAAGGAACATCTGCACCATAGCACGAAGGAGTATCTTTTCATCTGGTTCAGAAAGGCGCTTCATGTCCTTGTAATCCAATCGCCCATCTAGTACCTTCTGCTCCGGAACAATACCCATCTCATCCGTATGTTCCCGGGCCATCCTTACAACTACCGAAGCATAGCTGTTAATTAATTCGGGTTGAAGCAGCACAAAATCCCCGAAGTTCAGCATCTGGACAATACCCTGTCCCTGCATAAGACCCACAACTGCTCGCAATTCCTTCTCGTCAAATGTTTCTCCAGGCAGCATGAATTGTAGCCTCTGTCGTAATTCGGGAAGACGGACAAGTGGAGTTCCTTCATCTTTGAACTTGAGAATGGCATCTTTTAATGTCTTGAAGAGAATCCTTGTTGCAGTCCACGGCAGACGATCCCAAGGTATGTTTCTGGCTATTAATGCTTTTAGTTCTTCACAACCTTCGCCAGTCTTGGCACCAGTACTTAAGAATCCAGCAAAGCCATGTTTTTCACAGAATTCACCGAATCGCTTCTTGCTAATGGTTATCCCACCACGGTCACACCGCGCTGCCACGAGCAACTTGGCAGGCTGGTATTTCGCTGCTGCAAGGAGAGCTTTTTCCCAGTGTCCCAGGTCTTCAAATGGATTATCATCCTGTGGGTCGAATACCAGAAGACCAAGAGCAGTTTCATCCATATAGAGCTGGTGGATAAGCCGATAATCCGGCTGTCCTGCGAAATCCCATAACCACACCTCACGTTCGATGTCGCCCTGGCTTTCGCCCGATGGCAGCTTAAGCTGGGAAACCAGCAAACCCAGAGTGGATTCTGTTGGTTCCCATCTATTATCGCAAAGACGTAAAGCCAATCCCGTTTTGCCCACGCCTGTTTCACCAACAAGAGCCACTTTGGCATTGGTATAGCGAGTGGAGGCGGTAGGCTCCATACTCACACCATACTCCGGAAGTTCCCACACTCTCACAGTATTATCATTTGAACTCGATACAACTCTTTTCCCATCAGGAGTAATCGCAACTCCCAATACTAATCCGTTATGACCTTCGAAAGTGGTAAGGCATTGACCGGATTCCAAATCCCATACTTTCAGGGTTTGATCTTCTGAACCCGACACAACCTTTTTTCCATCAGGGGTAACCGCAACTCCATAAACAAAACCTGTATGACCTTCGAATGTTGCAAGGCATTGACTGGATTCCAAATCCCATACCTTCAGGGTTTTATCGCCTGAACCCGACACAACCTTCGTACCATCAGGCGTTACTGCCACTCCGAATACCTGATTTATATCCACTTTGAATGTTGCCATGCATTTTCCAGAAACTAAGTCCCATACTTTTATTGTACCGTCGTGGGAACCAGAAATAATATTTCTTCCGTCTGGTGTTATAGCCACTCCCCATGCCCCAATGCGACTTGAATGCCCCTTAAGTGTCGCGAGACATTGGCCGGATTCCAAATCCCATACCTTCAGGGTTTGATCTTCTGAACCCGACACAACCTTTTTTCCATCTGGGGTAATTGCTATTCCGAGGACAGATTTGGAATGTCCCATAAGATTGAAAATACATTGACCGGATTCCAAATCCCATACTTTCAGGGTTTGATCTTCTGAACCCGACACAACCTTTTTTCCATTAGGGGTAATTGCTATTCCGATGACCGTATTGGAATGTCCTATAAGACTGAAAATACATTGACCGGATTCCAAATCCCATACTTTCAGGGTTTTATCTTCTGAACACGACACAACCTTTTTCCCATCCGGTGTCACCGCAACAGCATAAACATCATTTTCATGACCTGCAAGCACAGAGGGTTTATTGTCTTTGTCAATCTTTTGGAGGGGTATTTTATTTGAGAGTGCTTCAGTTATCTGACACGCAGTCAGAAGTTTTATATAGTGTTCATCAGATTTTTGCCGCCAATCCACATATGCGAATTGTTTCAATGTATCTTTTATCTCTGCATCATCCAATCGTAAAGGTATGAAGCGGCGCTGGGTGTTTGTCGGGTCGCGAAAAATGGCTGAATGACGTTCAAGTGATACCCAATCGGAAGCAAAAGCGTTTGCAGACATTACCAGCACAAGCGCTCTTGATTGCTCCAGAGCTTGTTCGATTTTGAGACCAATCATGTCGCCGGGCTTGATCTCCCATTCATCGAACCAGACGCAAAGTCCATCGGCTTTAAGTCGCTTTGCCAGTTCGCGCACTGCTGGCTTGTCTTTGGAGCTGTGGCTCATGAAGACGTCGTAAGCAAATTTTTCCATTTTTTGTTCCTTCAAGGCCATATCATTTTAGGTTCAACATATTATCTCTACTAATAACTTACCATTTTGCTCAATATTCTACTTCTTTTTAGTGCCAGTAATGTATTACAACTCAAAGGAGGCATTCGAGTTGCAAAAGGAATTATCGATTTTACTTTAAGCACCGAATTTTCAGCATTTCAGTAAGAATTTGGTTATCCATGCATAATGGGAGCATGAGAACGTCCATCCCGAAGTCACCGATATATCCCGTACAATGTATCGGGCCTGTATATAGCGTTACTAAAGCATGCAGCAAAAAATTGAAGCTACAGGCAAACCCATCACACTCCCCTCAACCTCCGATAAGCATCATGCGCCACAATCGTCCCCTGCGCCTCTGCCACCACCAGCAGATCGATCTCTGATGCCACATTCCCGATAGCATACACCCCGTCCAGGCTGGTCCGCTGGTACTTATCAGTCTTAACAAACCCAGACTCATCCACCTCCACACCCAGCTTCTCCATAAGCCCGATATTCGGCACCATCCCAGTGGCCAGCACCACAGCATCCACCATAATCTCCACCCTCTCCCCCTCGGTCTGGTCTTCCAGCACAGCCTTCTCCACCTTTGCAGCGCCCTGTATCTC